>CAZLII010000016.1:0-17230 GCA_964559065.1 uncultured Nitrospirales bacterium
CAGTGTGACATTTCTAACGAGTCTACAGTGTGACATTATCAAAGAGTCGCGACAGCCGCGCGGCGCGCATTTGACTGTTTGGAACGATTCCGGTATCATATTGTTGACGCTGGCAGAGCGTCCCAACGGGCACAAGAGAGGACGGCATTATGGAATCAGTCATTTGTCCTCATTGCAAAGCGCATCGCATCGTCACGGCGAAAATACCGAAAGACGTGGTGATTGTCGTTCCCTGTCCCGCTTGCCAGGAATTGTCCGTCCTGTTCCGCAACAAGGTGATTCCGCTGAACCGCCATATTATCGAGCACGGCAGTTTTGAGGAACGCAAGACGCACCTTGCCAGCGTAATCGCGGAGTTTCTGGACGAGACGTTTTTCCCCTCCCCGGAAAACGCAGAGCAGCCTGAACGCAAAACGCCGCGCCGCAGACCCCCGCGCCGCGAGCCAAGCCTCCCCGCGGACCGCCATGATTTGCCGATCACGGAAGAGGAGTTGGAGCGCTTTGTCAGAATCGAACTGAAGTGCATTGACAACCCCTCCTATTTCAAGAAGCACTTCGGCTGATCCGGCGCATTGACCAAGAGTGCGCTGCATGATCCCTGAAAACCTGCCTGTGGACAGCGCCGGGCTGCGCGTATCCTCTTTTCGGCGCACATTTGGTCTGCATCAAGGAAGTGGGGCATCACCATTGTTTTCGGCCCACCGGCGGCGCCAGGCAGGGAAGTCTTTCTCCAGAAGCGCGGCGGGCGCGCCGGTGTACCAGCCATAGCCGGTGCGGCGTTCGTGGTGCACTTCGGCCAGGGAATAGACCTTCTGTCCGTCGCGATTGGCCATGAAGGGCCGGTTGGTTTCCATTTCATAGAAGCGCGCCCAGATGGGCGGCGCGTCGGGGTCCTCCACGGCGATGACATCCGTCGTGGCGGTGTGATGGTCGTAGCGTATCGGGTCTATGGGGATGCGTTCGATGCGCAGCCCGTGAATTTTGGAGCGTTCGAACCACGCGGCGGCGGCCTCGACAGCGCGGATGATTTCCGGCGTGGGCGGCGCGATGGACATCAGATAGCGCACGACACGGACGCTTTCGGCGCTGACCAGCGCGGGCAGTTCGTAGGGACGCGCCTTGGTGGGTTGCAGCGTCTCGCAGTCATATTGCCCCGCCCACACGGTCGGCACGCCGTCCACCACAACCTGCAGGCGCAGGATGCATGCGTCGCCCTTTTCGACAGCCGCCCTGATGCGCGCGCGCAGGTCCGCGGCAATGAAGCCGTTGGGCGTTTCACCGGAGTCCAGGCGGCGCAGTGTATGCAACACCCCCACGGTGACATCGTCCATAAAGGTGATATGGGGACGGTAGTTGCTGCGGTCCGGATAGGAGTGCGGCCAGCCGCCGCAGGGGTGCTGGGCTTCGAGAATGAATTCGATGCCGCGCAGCGCGCCATCGCGGAAGGCGGCATCGCCGATGCGCGCATGGGCATGCGCCAGGTATTCCACCTGCGGATAGGTGGCGCGGTTGTCGAAAGACGTGTCCTGCTTGCGCTTGTCGGTGCGCAATCGCGCCGCTTCCTCTTCCGATAGAATCCGCAGCGGGTCCCAGTTGCATGGCCACCCGCCGTTGTCGCGCTGGTGCAACAGGATGTTGCGCGCGGTGGCCTCGATCTGATCCGGGGCGTGACGGGGGTAGTCCTTCTGGTCTTTTCCCGACTGGTAATGTTTGATGCCGTCGGAAAAGGCCTCAATGGGTATTGGCGACAACGAATCGGCGGCGAGGACCACGCCGTACACCTGCATTGCCGCGATAAGCACAAAACAACACATGATGGGACCTCCCTTTGAGGGCGTAGCATACGGCGTTTCATGAATGGAAGTCATTTCGGAGACTCCAAGTTGGCGGATGAAGGATGAAGGGGGTGCGTTTGCGGCTGGGCGGACGCGCCGGGGGATGGATCGCATTGCGCGCCGCGAGGGCGCGTGCTAGGATGATCGCGAAACAAATGCAAGGAGTGACCGTTCATGGAATGCGCCGTATGTCAGACGCGCAGCGCGGTGGGGTATTGCGCAAAGTGCCATATGATGCTGTGCGAGGTGTGCGGCGTGATCTGCGAAGCGTGCGGCGGCATTGCATGCCGCAGACACAGCGCCAGGGACGCGGCGGGCCGGGCGCTTTGTCCGCTGTGCCAGGCGCGGCATAAGAACGAAAAGACGCCCGTAGGGCAAAAGGCGTCGCCGCGCGGTTCGGAATCCTCGAAACGCGAAGTGCTGACCTTCGAGGCGTTGTCCCGGGAGTTGGGGCATCCTGAATACAAGACGGGGGAGGATGAGGCCGCCGGGGAAGCGCATGAAGCGTCGCCGCCAAGCGACCGCGATAAGCCGGAACGGAGACGTGAGCCACGTCATCAAAAGCATGAGAAGCACACCCGCCGTTACAGCGAAAAACTCGACGCGGAGATTGATGAGGATGCAATCAATGCCCGCGTGCTGACGGGTAGTGCGCCGAAGGGCACGCCGGTGTGGTTGAGCGGGGCCTTTATCGGTGTGGTGGCCTGCGTCACGACATGGTTGTTGCGCGGATTTCTGGCGGACCCGCGTTTCCAGCGCATCGGCTTCGGTTTTATCATTGTGATTGCGCTGGGCGCGGTGATTTGGAGTGGAAGCGGGTTGCTCAACCGGGAATTGCCGCCGCGTGAGCGCAAGTTATCTCTGATCGGCATTGTGCTGGGGTTGGTCGCCGCCATTGCCGGCACGCTGATGCGCGCGTCGTAGGAGTGCGGAATGCGGAATGAGGAGGATCTTCGAGCATGGATCCAAGTGACATAATCACCTTTATTGTTGCGAACAAGTGGTGATTCATTGCGCTGATCCCGATCGCGATTGTAATCATCGTGGTGAAAATACGGGGCTGAGGCGGGGGCCTATTCGGATGCGCCTTCCCCGACGGGGAATCCCTCGCTGCGCGAGATGACCATCGCGCCGGTGCAGTCGCCGGTGACGTTGACGACGGTGCGGCACATGTCGAGGAAGCGGTCCACGCCGAGCACGATGCCCAGCCCCTCGAGGGGGATGCCGACGGTGGTGAAGATGATGCTCATCAGGCCGATGCTCGCGCCGGGGATGCCCGCCGTGCCGATGGAAACCAGGACGGCGGTGAGAAAGATCATGAGGTCGCCCCACAACCCGATGTGGATGCCATAGACCTGCGCGACGAAGACGCTGGCGACGGCGACGTAAAGCGCGGTGCCGTCCATGTTGATGGTCGCGCCCACCGGCAGCATGAAACCGCAGATGTTGCGGTTCGCGCCGACGCGGCGCGCGGCGCAGTCAATGCTCACGGGCAGCGTGGCGGAACTGGAGGAGGTGCTGAACGCGACCTCGAAGGCGGGGGTCATGCCGCGCAGGAATTTCACGGGGGAAACGCGCGCGAACAGGGGGCAGATGATGAAGACCAGCACGCAGAAATGGGCGCTCAGGCCGGAGAGCACGGTGAAGCAGTATTTTGCGAGCGTGAGAATGTACTGCAAGCCCAATTCGGAGATCGCTTTGGCCATGAGCGCGAAGACGCCGATTGGCGCGAGCGCCATCACCCAGAGGATGATGGTGATCAGGGCGCGGTCCAGCGATTTGAAGGTGCGCAGCGCCGCTTCGCCGTCCTTGCCGACGGCGGCCAGGGCCGCGCCGAGCAAGAGGGCGAAGAAGATGACCACGAGCGGACTCTGCTCCGCCATGATGGGATTCTGGATGACCGCGGGCAGCAGGTCGCGCTGAATCATGACGCCGAGGTTCTGCGAGGCTTCGATGCTCTCGGCGTGCAGCGTCTGGTCGCGCAGCGCATCCTGGCCGATGCCGGGGCGGATGGCGGTCACCAGGCTCAACCCGATGGTCACGGCGACGGCGGTCGTGGCGAGGTAATAGCCCAGCATCTTCGCAGTGAGCGCCCCCAGTTTGCGCGGATCGCCGATGCCCGCCACGCCGCAGACAATGGATACGAAGACCAAGGGGATGATCACCACCTTGAGCAGCAGGATGAACAGCGCGCCGAAGACGCCGATGTAGTCGGCGACGAAATCTTCGCAACCGAGTCGCGACAGCAGCCAGCCCGTCGCGCCGCCCGACACCATCGCGATAAAAATCTGCAACGGCAGCCGCGCATGCCGGGGCAATGCGACCAGAAAGACGGCCATGACGGCGAAGAGCAGCCCGGCCCGCCACAATGCGCCCGTGATCGCGCCCGGCGTGGCGATCGGCCAGGCGGACGCCGCGCCCAGCCCCGCCGCCATGACCGCGAAGGCGATCAGCAGCAACGCGTTGCGCGGGCTGCGGGGGGCGGCGGGGGTGTTGTTGGCGGGCGGGATCATGGGATGCTTCCAGCCGCACGGGCGGGCCGCCCGTGCAGCGGGACAAAGGACAAGAGGGACAGAAGGGACAGAAGGGACAGCAAGGACAGCAAGGACAGCAAGGACGGCAAGGACAACAAGGACGGGAAAAAAACATTTATCTTTTCTGTTGGGCTGTCCATTGTGTCCATGCTGTCCATCTTCATCAGTTTTTTGCTGTGTCGCCTGTGTCTGTTGTTTTGTTCTTCGCGCCGGCAGCCATGTTACGGTGTTGCGGGGCGGACGGGCAAGAGCAGGGCGCTGGGACGCGCGGCATCCATGTGGATGCGGTTGTTGGCGGGGCGCATGGCGTCGCCGGCCTGCTCCGGGTTGTCGTGGCCGGTGTTGGGATTTACCTCGAAGCGGGGGAAATTGCTGCTGGAGATGTGTAGTCCGATGCGGTGTCCCGTGTTGAAAATCCAACTGATGCTCCACAAGTCAATGGTGAGTTCCACAATTTCCTCCGGCCCGGTCAGGAGCGGTTCCGGTTGCTCGAAACTCTTGCGGAGTTTGACGCGCTGGATGGTGTCGAGCATCAGGATTTCGCGGTCATCGCCCTCGGGATAGATGTCCAGCAGTTTGGCGGTGAAGTCTGTGTCCGGGGCGTCGCTGGAGACGTACAGTTTCACCGTGATGCGTCCGGTGATTTCCATGGGCGCGTCGAGCGGTTCCGTGGCGAATTTGAGGAGGTCGGTGCGCGTGGCGCTGTGCTTGCGCTGGTCGAAGGGTCCGGAGGGCAGCAGCAGATTTGCGCCGCCGTGGGTGGGATAGGGGTCCTTCGGGTCGAAGGTGAAGCCGAGGGAAGCCGCCGTCGCGTCGGGCGCGGTGGTGGACAGTGCGCCGTCCGCGTGCAGGTAATAGGCGGTCTCAGCGCTGGGGAAGGGCGGCCACGCGTCGGCGGTGCGCCACTCATTGCCCGGCGCGCCTTCCGTGTCCGCGCCCATCACGTAGTAATGCACCTTGGCGTAGGGTTTCAGCGCGTCCTCATTTCCTTTCAGGCGCGCTTCAAAAAAGGCTTTTCTGACCTCGGAGACCTTGAGATCAAAGCGGTTCTCGTTGAGTTTCAGGTCTTCGGTCACGTCCGGGCCGTGCGGGGACCATTTCATGATCAGCATGTTCTTCCCGCGCGCGCCGTCGCCGCCGTGCTGTTCGCGGGCGACGAATGCGTTGATGGTGCCCTGCTGGAAGATGTCGTACCAGCCGCCGACGAAGATCGCGGGGGCCTGGATGTCGGCGACTTTCGCGCCGACATCGAAATGTTTCCAGTAGTCGTCGAAGTAGCAGTGCTCTTTCCACAGGGCGATGAGGTGGGGCTGGCCGATGGCGGTCAGCCAGCCTTCGATGAGGTTCTTGCTCAAGACGCCGCCGATGTAGATGCCCTCGGTATAGAAGTTGGCGGGGGCCACGTCAATGTATTGCGCGACGACGCCCTTGGCAACGGGGGCGAGCAGCATCTGGGTGATGCCGAGCGCGGAGCCGCCGAAGGTGCCGATCCTGCCGTTGCACCAGGGCTGTTCGAGCATCCAGGCCGTTGTGTCCGCGCCGTCCATCAGACCCTCGCGCCAGCCGTCGGCGTAGAACACATGCTTCTCGCCGGGACTCATGCCCATGCCGCGCACGTCCTGCACGACGGCGGCGTAGCCCTCGCGCAGAAAGTCATTCATGTTGCCGACATTGCGGCTGTAGGTGCTGCGCAGGAGGATGACGGGCCAGGGGCCTTCGCCTTTGGGGAGATAGACGTCCGCGGCGAGTTGTGTTCCGTCGCGCATGGGCACGTCCGCGTATTGGGTCGGCTTGGGCTTTTCCTGGGCGTGGACGGCGCACGCAACAGCGATGATAAGCAGGGATGGAAGCAAGTATCGGGCGCGGATGGGCTTCATGGTGTTGCCTTTCTTTCAGATGGATTCGCTTCGCCCGCAGTAACGGGCCAACGTGTCCATTCTATCCAAAAAACATATGATCGCCTATGCAAAACGCACATGGTCCTTCAGTCATGACATTCCGCGCAGAGTTTCTTTGCGGGGGCCTTGAGCAACGCGTCGTGCAGTGCGCCGTGGACGGTGTGGCACATGGCGCAGTTGCGCAGCGGCGGCTCGATATGTTCGTGCGTGATGGCAAAGTCCTCGGTCTTGTGACAGTTGCCGCATGCCTCGCCTGGGGCGGGGGGCGCATAGGTCGGGAGCAGGTCCTGCGCCGCTCCCGCGTGGCATTCTCCGCAGCGCGTCATTCTTTCGCGCAGCAGCGGGTGCCTTCTGAGAGTCGGCCAGTCTTTTGGGCGTTCCGTGTTGCCGGCAGCCACGAAGAAGGAGGTTTCGTCATCTCCGATGGCCAGGGTGCGGCGGCCTGATGCCAGGCGTATGCGGGCAACGAGCGCCGGCGGCACGACAGGCTCCCACGGCTGGACCTGGCCGTCAACGCGCAGCGTCATGGTCTCCTCGTCCTGGTCCATGTCATCCGGGGCGACGGCAATCACCTCGAAAGCGTCCTCCTCCACGATCACATTGTCGGCGGGGAAAAGGAGCCGGACCCCCGGCTGCGCTTCCATCGGCGTCGGGGACGCGGGAGACATCCGCGCGGCGGGTTCGGCGACCAGGGCCGCCATCGCGAGCGCACACAGTCCGAACGCCGCCATTCCGACACACACACTGCGACGCTGCATCACGCCGCTCCGTGCTTCAGCGTGTGTTCCACGTTTTCCAGCACCTGATCGCTGTCGCGGGGGAACATGCCGACGATGACAGCGTCGGTGGGCTTGATGTTCTCAAAGGCGTAGCGGAACGCCTGCGCGGTGATGTTCGGGGTGTCGCACTTGCGGCCGGCGGCGAGAATCTTGAAGGCGAGGCAGGGTTTCTTCACCTGCCGGATGACGGCGCACATTTTTTCGGGGTCCGACTCGAAGAAGGGTTCGCCGACGGTGGCGTCGCCGAACTCGCTGATCATGTCGTCGCGGGTGCGCGCAACGTTATGGAAACAGGTCATGTAGAAGTCGTTTTCCCATCCCTCGTCTTCGATGCGGGCGATGTTATCGGGATTGTGCGAGGAGACCCCGGCCAGGAGTCCCATGTCGTGCACTTCCTTGATGAAGTCATGCACCCGTTCGGTGCGCCCGGCGCGAAAGCGGGCGTCGGTTGCGCCGCCGTGATGCGCGATGGCGAATGCGCGGTATTCCTTCACGCGCGCGAGGGGTTCCTCGTTGGGGCGTCCGCCATGGAGGCAAAGGAATTGGAGTTTGGATCCGCCTTCCCACACGATGTCCAGCGCCTGCATGGTCTTTTCGGTGATGTCGAACTGGAAGGTGTTGATGCCGAGTTCCTCGCATCGGCGCAGGAAGGCGGCGGTGCGCTCGACGGTGAACCACTCGCGCATGATGGCGGACATCTGCGCGCTGAGGTGCGAATAGCCGCCGATGGGGTTGTATCCGGCGATGAGGCGCGTAATCTCATAATTGCCCAGACGAACCTTCGGGAGCGGCCCCGGCGGGCCGGGCGTTGTCTCCTGGGCCAGGGCCGCGCCAGCGGCGCCCATCGCCGCCGCGCCCAATGACGCCTGCCGCAGGAACGAGCGGCGGTCCATGTCTGTCTTTTCCCCGGTTCCGTGCTCTTTCATGGCGTTCCCTTTCCCTCGGTGCCGGCGGCGGCCAGCCCTTGCGCCGGGAGCGCCGCCGCCCGTTGCCGTCGCGCCATTGTAGCACAGACCCGGCGGCGGCGGGTTCCAGGGGGGCGCAGAAGTACTGTTGCATTTTCGGGCGTATGGTGTACAATGGGAGCGGTGCAAGGCGGGCCATTGAGGGGCTAACGCATGATTCCTCCGGAGGAACAGGAGCAGTTCCGCAGGGCGCGGCGGCTGTATGAGCAGGGCCGTCCGGCAGAGGCGTTGTTGCTGCTAGACGATTTGGCCCGCCGTTCCTCGAATCTGGCCGACGTACTGTACGCGCGGGCCATTTGCATTCATGCGCTGGGTCGGGATTACGAGGCGAATCTGCTGTGCAACAAGTTGAACCACCTGCATGGCGATGCGCGGGCGCGGCGGTTGCAGGCGATCTGGCGGGCGCGGCGATTGGATGCCGCCAATGCGGGGGCGGCCAAGGAGGGGGAAACGCCGGGGCCGTTGGATTGGGAGACGGACGCTTCCGGCAGGGCGGTGGCGGAGGCGGGGCGGGAGGAGGATGGCGGTGTTGCGGGGCAGAACGCGAATAACGCGGTGTATGCGGGGGTGTCGCAGATGCTGGGGGCGTTTCCTGTGCGGGGGAGCCGTCCGAATGATCCGGAGATCATCCAGCGGTTGTTGGGGGGGCTGGCGGGCCGCGACGCGATGAATGCGTTGTATGAACTGTGTGAACGGGTCGGGGAGGCGGATCTCCCAATCCTGCATGAGATGCTTCGGCGGCATCGGTCGCGGCGGGTGCGCGAGGGCCTGGTGCGGCTGCTGGGCTATATCGGGTCGCCGGAATCCGTGGGGCCGTTGTCGGAGACGCTGCTGAAGGACACGCATGTGTTTGCGCGGGTGCGGGCGGCAGAGACGCTGGGGAGTATGAGGTCGGCGGAGGCGTTGCCGGCGCTGGAACAGGCGATCCGGGAGGACCAGGTGTCGCGGGTGCGGGCAGACGCGCTGGTGGCGTATCACCGCATTGCAGGCGTGGACCGTTTTGCGCAGTTTGCGGCGGGGGTGGAGGCAAAGGCCAACGGCGAGACGGCGCGGGTGTTGTCGTGGCTGCTGGGGCCGTTGAGCGGGCGCGGGACTGAACCGGCGGCGATTGCGCCGGGTCGGATCCGCTACGGGTATGCGTCGGGCACGTTGTACGGCGTGTATCTTCCGGCGCAGGAGAACGCGGAGGGGCCGCCGGGCGTGCTGGTGGCAGTCCATGATCATCTGGCGTTGCCGGAAAGCGTGGAGATGTTGATGGAGCAGTTTCGGCCGGATGCCGCGTCGCGGGGACTGGCCATCATCGCGCCGTATTTTGATCATCCCACCTTCCCGAATTACGGGATGCTCAACATCGGCTTGCAGCGGACGCGGGCGGATTTGCGCCTGTTTGAGATTCTGGATGCGGTGAGCCGGAACACGCCGTTGCGGCTGGACCGGTTTATGTTGTATGAGCATGGTCCGGCGCGGGGCTTTGTCAATTGGTTTGCGCTGGCCTATCCGAAGCGCGTCGAACGCGCGGTGGCGTGTCTGCCGCGCCGTTTTGCGCCGCTGAATGCGGATTTTCCGTTCCCGTTCGGGCTGCGGCCGAGTCCCTTCGCGCCGGAACTCGGGCGTCCGTCGGCGGAACTGTTTCTGGGCGTGCCATTGCTGTTGCTGGCGGCGCAGAAGGGTCCGGAGACGACCACGCAGGAGTTGGCGCAATTCCAGGCGGCGCTGGAGGAGCGCAGCGCGGTGCTGGACACGCCGCCGCGCGTGCGCCTGGAAGTGCTGGAACATGCGAATCAGGTGCGCGCGGAGGGGCTGGCGCGGGCGCGCGCGTTTCTGTTCGGCGAGGAGTGAGGGGTCAGCGGCGCTTGAGGCGCTTCACGAGTTTCGCAATCCAGACGCTGATCATGTCTTCGCCGAGTTCGCGCAACAGATCAATTCCTTCCTTGCGCGCGATGGCGATGGCGCGGTCGCGGGCCATTTCGCGGGCGCGGCGGCGTTCTTCGGGGGTGAGGCGTCCGCCGGGGCGCGACGCCTTGAGGGATTCGACGTAGGTGCGGTAGGTTTCCTCGACGGCGGCTTCGAGCGCCTGAAGCGCGCGCAGATTGCGCCGGCGGCGGAGGCGGCCATAGCACGCACCGCCCTTGAAGAGGGTCCAAATCGCGCCCATGATGGCGCCGAGGAGGGTGATGCCGGCTTCTGTGGTGAGGATGGTGCTGAGGGTCATGGGGGGAGCCTTTCTTGGGTTGGGGTGGAAGAATCGGACGGATCGGACGGATCGGACGGATCGGACAGATCGGATCAGTAGGACGGGGCGGACAGGTCGGACGGGGTATGGGTTGGAGACCTTCGGTCGTTTTTGTGGCGCGGTCGGGAGACCGGCCACAACAGGACAGGACTACGGGTTTATGTGGTGCAGGCGCGGTTGTCGGCGTGGACGTGGCCGTCGCGGTAGTCGTCTTTGACGAAGTCGAAGTATCGGCGGCAGACGCCGCCGAGGGTCTTCTGGGGCACGCGCGCGCGGGTGGCGGCGATGACCGCGATGAGGTCCACGGCGATGCCGCCGTATCGGGCGAGGTGGCGGGAGTCCCGCGAGACCGCGCCGCCCTGATCGGTCCATCCGAGCCGCGCGGCGAGGCGTTCGAGGTCGGCGGGGGTGCGGACGGCATTGGTGATGATGATCCAGACGTCGGTGCGGTGCATGGCGCAGAGGTCGCGACGGGTTTTTTCGAGGGAGACAAGGGTGTCGGCGTGGACCATGGCGAGTCCGTCGGGATTCTCGAATTCGCGGAGCCGGAAGTGGCTGAGCGGCTCGCCATCGAGATGACAGAGCAACGGGATGTCGTTTCTGCCGCGCAGGGGGCGGAGGGTGTTGAGGTGCATATTGGGGCGCTCCTGTGACGCGGTGTTTGGGCTGCGGGGTTGTGGACGAGGTGGACTGTATGGACCCGGTAATCGAGGTCAGACATAAACGCGGGCGTCGGTGATGTAACCATTGACGCTGTCGTCGGTGTTCTTGATGGCGGTCATGCCGGGCCGGAGATACAGATGCGCGAGGGCGAGGCAGTGGGGGTCGGCGTTGGGGGGAGTGGGCGATGCCGCCTCGTTGCCGCGTTTTACGCTGATGCTCCAGGTGTCGAGATTCGCCTGCACGAGGTCAATGCGGTTCTGCGCGGCGGGCGGGGGGATTTCGGCGGATTCGGTGGTCTGCGTGAGGCGGAAGGGGAACTTGCTGATGAAGGCCGCGCCGGGCTGCACGTGGACGGTCAAGCCGGGGGATGGCGTGGCGGTCACCTTGAGGTCATCGGCAGTGAAGCCGCGCACGACGCCGTTGCCGCCGCCCCAGGCATGACACAGGAGATGGAATGCCAGTTCAAGTGCGGCCTCGATACGGTCGTCCCAGAGGTTGAGTTTGGAGGACGCCACGGGGCGTTCTTCGAAAGACCAGGTGGTTTTGAGGTATGCGGAACCGCGAATGGCCATGGTTGGTTCTCCTGGGGTTGGGGAAGGGACTGCGAAAAGGACAAAAAGGACAGCAGGGACAGCAGGGACAGCAGGGACGAAAATCGCAGGGTGGGCGCAATGGAGCGAAGTGGAATGAAATCCACCATTGTTTTTCTTTTCGGGAGACCTTCGGTCGAGGGTGTGGCGCGGTCTGGAGAACGGCCACAACGAAGGACAGGTCGGGCAAGTCGGACGAGTCGGATGAAGATGGTGGGTTCCGCTTCGCTGCACCCACCCTACAAGACTTTCTGCTATGCGCGTCCTTGTTGTCCTTGTTGTCCTTGTTGTCCTTGCTGTCCTTGCCGTCCTTGCTGTCCTTGCGGTCCTTTTTCAAAAAATCGGTCGCCTCAGTCCAAGTGGTAGCCCATGTCGAGGCCGACGGCGGCATCGTCGAGGCGAAACTCGAAGAGACTGCGGGCGCTTTCCTGGCCACGCACGATGAAGTGCAGGGGATTGCGCACGGACCGCAGCGGGGAACCGAGCAGGGCGGTGGTGGTGACGCGCTTGCCGGAGAAGCGGTGCCGCACGAGGCGCACGCGGCCCACGTGTTGTCCGGCGAATCTTCCGCCCCACTCGCCGGGCAATTCGCGGTCGAGGCGGCGCAGGGGCAGTCCGCGCAGCGCGATGAGATCGCCGACGCGGATGCTTGGGTCGCCGTGATGGAAGATCACCTGGCCGGCGGGTTCGGGCCATGCGAGGTCATCGAGCAGGCCGGCAGCGAGTTTCTCCGCGTCATCGCGGCGGGTGAGCGAGAAATGGGCCAGATGCGCACTGCGCAGGCCGTATTCGCTGATGCTTTCCGGACGGCTTTCGCTGAAGGGCGCGAGCGCGCTGAGCGGGTGCCCCTCGACGGTGAGGTAGTTGACGATGCCGCGCGAATCGGAGCCAAGATGGATGCCGTTTGTTGTGGGATCGAAATAGACGACGCGGTCGGTGATGTCGGCGCGGCGGAAGCGGACCGCGAGGTCGAGGTCCACGGAGAAGACGTAGCCGTTCGCCATGCAGGCCAGCGCGGTGAGCACCTCGATGACGCCGCCTTTCACGTCGAAATCGCTCAGGATTGCGTCAGTATTTTCGATGGAATCTTCATGTCTGCCGACATACGAGTAAAATTCCTTGAGGGCCATTTCGGGCACATGGTAGCGGCCTTCCTCCCAGAGATAGACATCGGCGAGACCCTGCTCCACCAGCGCGGCGTTGAAGCACTCGCCCCCGCCGAAGACCAAGCCGAGATATCTGCCATAGGCGTCCACGCGGTCATCGAACGCGCCGTCGGCGTCGCGGTGCGGGTTTAACTCGATGAAGTCAATGCCCTTGGTGTCAATCAGGTGCTGGAGGAAGACGGTCGCGTCATCGGCGCGGCGTTTGTAGGGGCTGGCGTCGTACTGCGCGTCGGTCCATCCGGCGACTTCGGGGTGGCGCTTGACGGCGTGGGCATTGCGCGTGCGCTCCTCGGCGTCAATGAGCATCATGCGGAGGTCGGGCCAGGGCATGCCGTCCACGACAATGCCCGCGATGGTGTCGCCGTCCTTGGCGTAGGCTTGGGAGAGGTCCATGCGGTTCGCGCCGACCCATTGGCCTTCGCTGATGCCGCCGTGTTCAAGTTCGTTTTCGGCGGTCCTGCGCGCGAGAAACTTGGCGTATTCGCGCTGCGCGCCGTCGGGATAGGCGTCGTGCGCGACGGTGTAGTGGATGGGACCGGGGGCGGCGTTGATGACGTCTTTGACGGCGGCGCCGATCTCGCGCTGGACGCATGCGCGGGCGACGCGGGTGTTTCCGGCGCGGACGGGGCTGCGCGCCTCGATTTCGAGCAGTTCGTGAAAGGTGACGTAGCGGTCGAGGATGAGTTTTTTGGCGTCGCTCCAGCAGGGCCGCAACAACTCGACCCGCCCTTCGCAGACGCGCTCTCCGTCCAGCCGCACTTCAACGCGGTAGGCGTGGCCGAGGTCGGGCGTGTCGGCGGGGAGCAGGCCGCGAATGCAATCGGCGTCGTCAGGGGTTGCACGGATCACGTCGAGCAGGGGGACTTCGTCGAAGACGGCGATGCGGCGTCCCCAGGTGTCGTAGAGGATGATTTCGTAACGCATGATCACCACCATCGGTCGCGGAACCGGATGGTCGCCGTGGCGCATGGCGACGCCTCGGCGAGACCGGTCCAGGTGAGGGTTGCGCCGCCGGGCGCGACACATGGGAACAGGCCGTCCGCGTAGGGCGTGACGTCCATGTCTTCCCAGAACACCCGCGCCGCCGCGCCGTCAAAGACGAGCGTCTCGCCTGCGGCGACGCGGCCGGGGTACGCGATGCTGCGTTGGCCATCGCTGATTGCGGGATTCTCCAGCGGGGTCAGGGCAGTCAACGCGACGATCAGCGGCGCTTCGGCGTTGCCCGCGGTCTCCACCTGCATTGTCGCGCCGGAGGCGGCGATTTCCCATGCCAGTTCCGTTTCATCCAGCGCGATTTCATAGGGATTGCGCGCTTCGAGGTGCAGCGTGAATGCGCCGGACGGCGGATTCCGGCGCACATCGCGCACGAAGCCCGTACGCCGCACGAAGAGACAACGGCCGGGCCGCAAGACGAGCGGCGTGTCGTCGGCGCGCTCGGAGGCCGCCGCGAGGATGGCGTCCAGGATGGCCTCCACGGCCTCGGGGGTAGAAGGGCCTTCGATCACGCCCTTGATTTGGATGACGCGCGCGTCGCGTCCGCCGATTTCCGCGTGCTTTTCGGAGACGGCGGTGAGGGCGGCGTCGAATGCGTGGTCGCCGAGGAGAATGGTCATGGGGGAAACTCCGGGTTGGCGCGGATGCGCCGGGGAAAAGGACAACAGGGACAACAAGGACAACAAGGACAACAAGGACAACAGGGACAACAGGGACAACAGGGACAACAGGGACAGCAGGGACAGCAGGGACAGCAGGGACAGCAGGGACAGCAGGGATAACAGGGACAGCAGGGACAACAAAGTCTTCTAGGGTGGGTGCAGCGAAGCGGAACCCACCATCTCCGTCCGACCCGTCCGACCCGTCCGACTCGTCCGACCTGTCCGACTTGTCCGACCCGTCCGACTTGTCTGACCTGTCTGACTTGTCCGACCCATCCGACTTGTCCGACCTGTCCGACTTGTCCGACCTGTCCTTCGTTGTGGCCGGTCTCCCGACCGCGCCACAAAAACGACCGAAGGTCTCCAAAAAAGCAGCCCCACGGGCGGGACGCCCGTGCTACGTTATCCGAGGACCGGCTGGGTGTCGGTGGCGACGGCGGGGGCGCGGACAGGCGGCCGTCGGAGGAATGGCGCAAGGGCATTCCAGGCGGCGTTTTCGGTCTCAGCGCTGAATTGCATCAATGCCGCGAAGCGGCGTGCAGGGCCGATGCGGTAGCCGCCGATGGCGATTTCCTTCTGGTGCGCGGCGTCTTTGGCGGCGAGGGAGCGCATGAGATACGCGCCGGCAAGCAGCGTTTCGCCGAGGACGAGCAGGTCGTCGGGCGGGTTCGTGGGCGCGTGGGGGTCGAGCAGCAGGAGGATTTCGGCGTGGGCATCGGCGAGGTTGCGCGAAATGAGCGCATCCGGAACCAGAACGGCGTCGTCGAGTTGAAACTTCTCGCGGACGGCGTTTTCGTTGGTGAAAGGCGGCATGAGACGGTCTCCCGAAACGGTTGTTGGAAGGGCCGCGGAGGCGGCTAGGGCGCGCGCGCCTCCGCGGCATGGGGCGGGAGGGAAGGGGAACGGTCAGGGCGTCCAGGCGCTGTTCAGCACGACGCGGGCCTTGGCGTAGATGATCACGAAGTCGGTGACGACGGTGAGGTAGGTGCGGTCCCACTGCTGGTTGATGAGTTTGTCGCTTTCGACCAGCAGGTCCTGTTCGGTCGGTTTCTGGACCGCGTATCCGGCGTCGAGGAGGGTGATCATGCCTTCGGGCTGATCAGCGAGGGGGGTCAGTTTCACGCCGAGGGGGGTGGGCAGGTTGCCGGTCTTGGCGAAGTCGAAGAGGGCGCTGTCCTTGATCTCGGCGAGATTGAGGATCGCGGCGAGGGTGTCCGCGTTGGCGAGCATGTGCGTCGGCGTGAAGTAGTGCTCCAGCGTGAGCGCGTTGAAGCCGGCGACAAGGTCGGCGTAGGTCCAGGTGTCCGCCGTCTGCGTGTTGATGACGCGGGCGGCGGTCTCCGCGCCGGAGGAATCGCCGTACACAAGCACCTGGGCGAGGCGCCTGTCGAGGTTGCGGCCGAGGCTTTCGCCGATGCGGCGCAGATGCACCCGGAGCATGTCCACGGACATGCGGCGCACAACCTCGTAGGAGGCGATGACGCCGCGCCCGAACTTGTCGAGCCGGACCACGCGGTCGCCGTAGGTGATCTCCGATTCGGGGATGGCGGCGCCCTCGGCGACCAGGCGCAGTTCCTCGTTCTCCTCGCTTTCCTTGACGTAGGGCACGTCGTAGGCCGTGCTCTGGATGTGCTCATCGCGGATGATCAGCGCGGGGTAGGCGGGCTTGCGGGTCATGCCGGCGATGACGGCTTCGCGCACCATGTCCGGAAAGAGCCATTTTGCGTTCGGGTCAGACTGGAAGAACCTGTCCACGGTGATGCGACTGAGGTCCGCGCCGAATTCCTGGGCGCAGTAATCCTGGATGGACATGCCGATTGCGCGGAAATACTGCGCGTGGGTCAGCCCCAGCCCGTCGAGGGTCTCGTAGAGTTCCCGGCCGCGGATGGCCCGCAGTTTTTCGGGGTCCTGGCCGAGAAAGCGGATTTGGTCCTTGATCAATGCGTTGTCGTGTCGCATGGGCGGCTCCTTTCTACAACAGGACGTGGACGACCGACGCGGCCTCGTCCACCTTGAGGTTGCGGCCCGCGCCAGTACCGGCGGCGGGGGCCTTCACGCGGCCCGGCTCTTCCGACGCCGTCACGCCGGTCACGCCGTCCACCGGCGGGGCGGCGCCTTCATAGGCGAACAGCGCGATGCCGCGCACCATGACGGGCAGCGCGATATCGTTGAGGGCCGCGTCGGCCATGGCCTGGCCGAAGACGGGGTCTTCGTCGTCCGCGATGTTGCTGACGGTGTAGGGGCCGACCAGTTTCAATGCGTCGCCTTTGCGGATGGCGACTTCTCCTTCATCGGGGGTCCGGCAGGTGATGACCAGTTCAGTCACCGCGCCGCCGACATCTCCAAATGCCATGATGATGCTCCTTTATTTGTTGTGGTTTCTTTCGCAATGAGGGGGGATATCCTGTTGGCCCTGTCGACCCTGTTGGTCCTGTCGGCCCTTTTAGTCCTGTCGGCCCTTTTGGCCTGTCGGTCCTTTTTGTCCTTTTTGTCCTTTTGGTCCTTTTGGTCCTTTTGTTCGGCTCTCACCCGCCCCAGAGAATCTCCAGGGCGCGTTCCGCGCCGGCGCTTTTCCCGGTTTCTTCGGGCAGGCGCTCCGGGCGCGACACGGGTTCCGGCGGGTATTTCCGGTCAAAACGCGCTTCGAGCGATTCGAGGTGGCTGAAGACCTCGCGCAGCGAGAGCGGTTCGAGCGTCCTGCGCCAGACCGCCTCGTCGAAGCCCGCGCCGTCGAGTTCCCGGCCCAGCCCGATGAAGCGCGCCAGCGCGCGGCGGCGCGCCTCCAGTCCGTCGGCGATCAGTTGCGCGGCGCGACGCGGCGCGCAGCCGGCGTCCGCCAGGGTCTCGCAAACGGCGCGGACGCAGTCCGGGGGCAGTCCGTCCACGCGCTCCGCGCGCAGGATGCGCACGCC
>CAZLII010000017.1:0-17175 GCA_964559065.1 uncultured Nitrospirales bacterium
AAAAAAAATCATTGGAACGCCGTCCATGACGACCTGTTCAAAGCCGTGGCCGCCGGTGCCGAGAAAGACTGTATCCTCAAGACCGACGGGGCCATGCAATCGCAGTGTCAGGGTGCGGGCGATCGGGTCCCATTGCTCTGAGATGCGTTTCCCGCCCCACTGGTGATATGGGGCATTTTCAAGCACGCCACGGACATGGAAAAGTTTCATCTGGAAGGGGTCGAGGGCCTGGTTGGCGAATTGCCGCGACAATTCGCTGCCCCTGGCAATACCGACGGTCCGCCGGTTGATGTCGTAAAACGCCACAGATTCTTCCCCTGTGAACAACGGAATCCCGGGATCGTGGAAGAGCACCGAGGTGCTTGTCACCCTGTCGTTCATGTTGACCAGTACGACCAGCGCCTCGTTCCAGACGGTGTTTTCGTAGATGGTGGCGTACGTGCGGGGTGCTGTGGTCGTGAACCAATCGCGCGACAGCGCGAAATAATGCGGCTTGGATTCATACATCCCGAAATAATACTGGGCGAGATTGTAGGTTGCGACGAATAGCGTCTCCTCTGGTTTGACGCCAGCGGCATAGGGAAACTTTTCGGGCCAGAGCCGCCAATCGAGGTAGCAATACTGACCGCCGCCGGTCAGCAGGTCGAAGGCGTAGGCGATCTCGGCGTTGCAGCGGACGCCCTCGCTATCACCCGCATAAAGGCTGCCCTGCGCGGTCATGTTCTTAAACGAACCAAAGGTGTTCCAGAATGTCTCGACCGAAGAAAACGAATAACCTTCCCCGAAGAGATGAACATCGAACGCAGAAATCACAGGCAGGGCGAACCCGTAACTGCAATGATCGATCAGCACCGTATGCGGGCATTGCGACATCAAGGTCTGCCGGCGGCGCCAGTTCATTTCATGCAACTCGATGAGGCAATCGTACACCTGCTCCGGATGACCATGTTCTTTCCATAGCGTGCAATTCGCGTAGGCGAGGTTGTCGTCAATGTACATGCCGTCAACAGGATACTTTTCGAGCATTTCGATTTTGCTGCGGATGCGATAATCGGCGAGGCTGTTGGGCGAAGCGAGGCACGTCGCTATCAGGTCGCAGTAGGGGTCCATACGCGCCGTGTAGCGGCCGCCATAATTGAATCCCTGCCACAGCGGCCATTTGTCCGCCGCCATGAGTTCTTCAACGCCCGGCGCGTTTTTATACATGAGATCGGCGTTGGCGGTCCAGACGAAGAGCATGCCGGCGTCATGCACAGTCTTCAGCACGCGGTCCAGTTCGTGCGCCGGCGGACGCGGCAAGCCCGGCGTCCCCAGACGGTGCATCTGAAAGACGGTGAAACCCAGGCGCGCCGCCGTGAGAATCTCCTCGTCCGATGGGTACGGATGGGCCTGATCGCCGACCCAGATGAACATCCGGAGATCGCGCCACCTGGGATGCGGCAGGCGATTCGGCGCCACCGCCAGTCCGACGCGGAATCGGAACTCTCCACCTGCGTGAAGGGTATAGGCTTGGCCCTCAGGGCCGATGTTTATTATGTTTTGTGTCATGACCACCGAGGCGTTTTCGCCATCCTTCTCGTCCACGCGCAGCGACGCAGTCTCGATATCGGCGGGGGAGCGATGCGCGCCGCCCCGGTCGGTGAAGATGGCCAGAGCGGCCTCTGCGCCATAGACCTGGAGACAGGACGTGAGCGTTGTGAGGATGGCGGATGCTCCCGGTTTCGGCAGCGCGCCTTTGGGGCTGTCCATGCCTTCGGTGTCGCGGCGTTTATGCAGGTATTGTTTGAAGCGCCCGGTTGCGTTCACCTCATAACGCAGCCCGCTGCGGATAGTCAAGTCCTGATCGGGGCGCAGGACAACCGCTGAAACCACCACGCCGTCATTGTAGAAAGTATGTTCGACGGTGTAGGGGAGGGTCCTCCAGCGACCTTCGGTGAATAGGATCACCCTGCCGGGTTCCGTGACACTGATTCCAGTGAAGCCGCCGGCGTTTCCCGCGAGGCTCAGACCATCCAGCCAGAGGTCCGCCGGGCCGCGCAGTCTCAAGACTTTGTTCCCTTCGCGAATCGCCTCAAGTTCGGCAATGACACCCGTCCTCCGGTCAACGACATAGCGGAATGTGGGACCTTGGATGACGATGCGGGTGTCGTCGCTCGCGCAGGTCAGGTTTTCCGGCGGCAACGGGTCCCGCAGGACTTCGGTAATGGTTCGGCTTACCGGCAAGTCCTCCGGGACGGCATCCACGTTCACAGCGAACGCCGATGCGATTATCATAATGAGTATCAACGAGTGGTGCATGGCAAAACCTCTCCCCTTCTTTTCGGGCGCAATCCGGAACACATCGGCACAAAACGGAAACGCGCACTGTGCGACAGATTATACACGGCCTGTATGCGGTTTCCTGCCGATAGACACGGACCCAAGGATGTCATGTTATAAATTCAGTAACGTATCGCTGCCTTCAGAAAGGCATCGCCTCATCGTCATTGCAAGTCCCCCACCGCCTTCGGCGGCGATTTACAGAAGAAAGGGGGTTCCCTTTATTCCCTCGTTACACCGCTCCTGCGGTGTAACGCACCACCGCGGCGCTCCCGCGCCGCATACTTGGCAGCACTCCGGCGATTCGGACCAGTCGGACCAGTCGGACGGGGATTGGGGGTGGAGACCAGGAACCATTGGAATCCACTTCAATCGGCCAAAGCATGACGAACTTTCTTAGCAGCGAAGCGATGCTGTGCGCCGCACCGTTCGCAATGACGAGATTATGTGCATGGGCTATCCTATAGACACGTCATCGTATTAATGAAACTCTGCACCAAGCATAGCACAAGACGTTCAGGTTGTTCTGGTTCCGACCTCCCATAACCCGTGCCCGGACATCGGCAGAGACGCCTGGTTGACTCCCCCTCCGTGGCCACGCATTATACGGGCGTGGTGTTGACAGGGGGGGCATTGCTACAATGGAAGCGGTGGGCGTCCGCAAGGTCGGGAATGTCGGCAGCGGATGCGATGGGGCGGTGTATCGAAGAACGGCGGGCGGGACCCGCCCGCGAATGGAGGGATCAGGCAATGGGTATCGAATCAGACAGCGGGCATGACGTGAACAGTTGCGGCGGGGGATGTCCATTATTGGGCCGACGCCAGTTTCTTGTGCGGGCCGGACTGGCCGGCGGCGCGGCGATGGCGCTGAACAGCGGCCTGGTTCATGTGAGCGCGCGCCAGGTGATGGGTCGCCCCACGTTGCCCGGGGATGGGGAGGAGAAGCCCCTTATCCGCGTGGGCTTCCTGCAATCGCCTCCCGGTGTGTACCGGGAAATGGGCTGGCCGGGCAAGGAATATGATTCCGACGCCAGCCAGGCCCTCTACACCCGGACACTCGAGGAGGGTGCGCAAGCCCAGGGGATTATTCTGAGAATCCAGGATGCTCGAATCGGCGATGACGCGGGCGTAGATGCGCTCCTCGCGCGCGCGCTGGAAGAGCGCGCGGCCGGGGTGCTGTTGATTAACATGGAGGCCCAGACCTACGGCGTTCATGGTATGTACCATTTCCTGAAGCAGCGCGGCGACCGCCGGGAACTGCCGCTGCTTGGTTTTGTGCCTCATGGCACGCTCCACCATGATCCCAGCGATTACGAGCCTTTCCGCGCCGCGCCGTACTGTTTCATGGCCGCCAGCGCGGAGATCGGCTGGCTCCCCACCGGGCTGCGCATGTTGAAGGCCCGCTGGCAAATGGCGAATACCCGGCTTGCCGTGGTGACGGGCGGCGAAGACCGCGAGCAAACCCTGGAACCCTTGGGAACGGTCATCCGCTATGTGCCCATGCAGCGGTATAAGGAGATTGAGGTAGGCACGGAAGGGGCTGAAGAACTCACGGAGATTGCCCGCCTGTATCTTGAAAACGCCAAAGACAGACTCGAACCTTCCGAGGGAGAAGTGTTCAACGCCGCCCGCGCCTACGTGGCTGTTCGCCGTCTCCTTGACGAGACGAAGTGCCACGGCGTGGCGATAAACTGCTTCGGTCCGGTAACGGGACAGGAGATACTCCCCCCCTGCCTGGCCTTCATGCAGTTGCTCAACGAGGGCAGCGTGGGCGTCTGCGAGGCCGACATTTATCCGGGGCTGACCCAGTTGCTGAGTCGCTATCTGCTCGACCGGCCCGGATTCCTGCACAATCCCATTCACGACACCACGCGCAACCTCTATGCCGGCGGCCATTGCACAGCCCCCACGCGCATGGCGGGCTTTGACGAGGAACCTGAACCCTACATCCTGCGCAGCCATCATGAGGCCGGTTTTGGAGCCGTGCCCCAAGTGCTGTTCAAGAAGGATCAGCCGGCCACCTTGTGGCGGTTCCTCTCTCCCGAGTCGCTCATGATCGCCACCGGAACCATCCTTCGGAACGTGGACACCCACCGCCACGACGGCACCGGCGGATGCCGGACCTCGTTCGTGATGGCGATGGACGATGTGGACGATGTGCGCCAGATTCGCGGACACCACAAGATTCTTACCTATGGCAGGAATCTCCACATGGTCCGCGCGTGGGCTGATCTCGCCGGCGTGAAACTCGAACATATCACCGGCAGACCTGTCTGAGCGTGGCGGGATATACTGGTGGCGGTCCCTATCGGGCGCGGGCCACAGAAGTGTCAGGCCTTCAAGCCGGAGAGATCAACCTCCAGGCGTGTATTCTCCTTGATCAACGCATCCAGGGTCATGCGCGTTTTCCGCGCGGCGGCTTCCCGTCCGAGAATGGTGACCAGACAGCCATCTATTGAACGTTGCACTGTCGGGTTCTCGTGGCGTCCATGGACGATGTCGTCATGGAAAGTGGCGATGTTGCGCAGGGCGCCGTCGGTGTAGAGGTTGTTGATATTGCCGCCTTCGAATTCCTTGGAACCGCCGCGCAGAAAGGCGCTTCCCCAGTAGTTGATTTGGGCGTGGGCTTCCGTGCAGTACACTTGACACGTGAGGGCGCTCTGGGCTTTGTTCGGCAAAGCCACCGCCGCGTGGTTCAACACGAGGCCGTCATCGAACTCATACACGACGGAACAGACGTCCCGCGAGTCTCCATGTGGGGCCGGGCGGCAAATGCGGGACGCGCCTGCGGCTGCCACCGGGTTCCTGCCGATGACCCACAATGCGGCGTCAATGGCGTGGATGTCGTAGTTCACGATGTAGTCCCCGCCCAGCGCCGCGTCGTTTACCCAGATCAGGTTCCTGAGCCTGCTCTCGATGGTGGCCGTCTTTGGCGGATCCTCAAAGCCGCTTCCATAGCCGTAGGTTTGGACATAGGCAAGATTGCCAACGCCGCCATCCAGGATGCGCTGTCTGATTTCGATGTTGATGGGATCCGTGGGCATTTGGTAGTCAACCAGGAAGCAGCGATTTTTCCGGGCCGCCTGCTTGGCTGCGGCGTCAATCGCCAGGCAGCCGGGCGCATCAACCGCCACCGGTTTGGCCATATACACATGAAGCCCGGCAGCGCAGGCGGCTGCGGCGTGTTCCGGGAAAAAATACGGAAGCGCTTCGAGAAAGACGGCTTCGATACCGCTCTCAATGACGCCCTGGTAGCCTGAAAGGCCGGAGAAACAACGTTCGCTTGGCACGTTGATCTGTTCCCCGAAGCCTTGGGCGATTTCCGGAAAGTAGTCTGCGACAGCGGTGACCTCGTAGCCGCCGTGGTCGCGCACCATCGTGGCGATCATCCGTCCGCGTCCGCCCAACCCGACCACACCGGCCTTGACGCGGGTGTTGGCTTGACTCCCCAACGCCGATGAGGCCGCTATGGCGAGAAAGGACGACGCGGCCGTTTGCCGAACAAACCCGCGCCGGGTGATGCGTTCAGAAGAATTTTCCCTGGAATCCATCGCGTTGCTCCTTTGCCTGATTGCTTCGATGCGCCTTTGAGCCTATGCCTCTGTGTAAACGGTGATCAACCTGATTGCGGTGGCTGTGATGCGCAGACCTCTGACGCCCATTCAATTCGGTCGGGCGCGCTGATGCGCAAGCCAGTCTTCATTGAACATTGTGTGCATGATCGAATAGCGGCGGTATGTATAGAGCAAATGGACCGTACCGTCCGACGCCTGGATGATGCTGGGGTAGGAGAACTCGCCATAGTCGGTAGCGAGGGTGATCAGGTCGTCCCAGGTTTCACCGTCGTCGTGGGATTGCACGATGACCATGGGATAACGCGAGCCGGACTCGGTGTCGGTGTAAACGTGCAGCACCCGTCCGCTTTTGAGTTTGACGCTGGCGATTCCGGAACCGGGGTTGCGCAGGTCTGTCCGCTTGATGGATGTCCATGTATAGCCGTGATCGGTCGAAATGCTTTTCATGGTGCGTGGGCTGCTGCGCATGAGACAGAGCAGATCGCCATTGTCGCGCACGATCACGGCGGGCTGGCTCGCGCCCCGAATGAAGCCTCGGCGCGACCATTCACCGGTGTTCTCATCAAGCACGAGCAGGAACGAGCCGCTGCCCTCGCCTTGCACATTTCCGCTGATGGGCAGCGCGAAGGTCCCGTCGGCAAGGGTCACCGGCGTATTGCGCGGCAGCCAGCCGTAACTGTCTGCGATCTCTGCATCCTCGCTCCATGTGTGCCCATTGTCGTCGGAAGTGCGCACCAACAAACGGCAATCGCCCCACCCTGATCCGCGCCGTTTCGGCCATGTGCCCTCCATCCGCCCCCAAATGATGTACATGCGCTTATCCGGTCCCTGGAAGATGACTGCATTGCCGGGCGGTTGTCCGTGATTCACAAGCACGCGCTCCGGCGTCGCCCACACCAACTCGCCATGCTTCAGTCGCGCCATGTACAGCGCCTGGTCCTCTGCCGACTCATAACTCCCGCCGTACCACAGCGCCAGAATATCGCCGTTCGGCGCTTCCGCCACAGTGGAGCAGTGGTGCACCGCCGCGCCGGGAATCTCCTGAAAGATGAACTGGCTGCGAAACATCGGCAGGCCGTAACGGTTCCTTATCTCGCGCTTGGGACCGGGCGTGTCAATAGACGTGCCTGTTGCCGGGGTTTTGGCGGCCTCTATTGTGTTGCCTTTGAGATATTGCGTCACGGCGCGTTCTAGCCCCGGTTCCTCGGCAGTCCCCCCGAGACCACCCTTGTAAAGAAGTTTGGCGTGATTGTCGAGCAGGAAGAACTCCGGCGTCACGGATGCGCCGAAGGCTTCCCGGACTTTCCCCGTTACGTCGCGGTAAATCGGAAATATCGCGCCGAGATTCGTGGCAAACTGCCGCAATTCATCGCCGCTTTCCGCCGGATTCACGCTGACGCCGATGAAGAGAATGTTGAATCGGTTCGCCTCATGAATCTCGTTTATCCGCGCCATCTGCGACTCGGTGGTTTCGCACCGGGACGACAGGAAAACCATGACCGTTCCCTTGCGCGTGTCATAGTTGTCCATGTGCCGCTCGAAGCCGTCGAGCGTCTTGAACGTAACTGCCGGTGCCTGTTCCCCAATGTCCAGCGCCATCGCGCTTCCACCAGCCAGCAATAGCGCTGCCGTCAGCATGATTTCTGTTGAATTCGATCGCATGTCTGTTCATCTCCCTGGTCGCGAGACCCGTTAAACTGTCCCAAATAAGGCATGCGACTTCGCGTCGTCGGATTCCCGCGCAGACGGATATTCCGAATAACTCAAGAAACCGCACAGTTGGTCGTGCTCATTCAACATTGCGTCTTTGTGTCCAGCCATTACCGAGCACAAATACCTTTCACGCTATTGCGCTGTGTCTCTTCCGGTTCCATCAACGCTCCCTTCTTGCGCCAATGCCTTCAAGAAATTAAAAGAAAATCATTCGATACCAAAGGTAGCCAAACAACAGTGCCACACTGACAGCCGTTGTAAAACGGCAAAAGAGGGCCAGACGCCGCATCGCCATTCTCCTTATGCCTCAGACCGGCGGGCGTTTCTTCGGATGACACCGGAGAATCCAGGCGACAATGCCGATTGATTCCTTCCCGGCGCTTGTGCGCCGCTTTTCACCCCAATCCATTACATAATACTAGGGCGTTTATTTCTCAATATCAATCCATGAGATTGAAGTCTACGCGGTAGTTTTCGCCTGGGGTGACGTTCACATTGCGATAGCGGATTTTTTGGAGGAAGTCCTGGAAATTTTCGCTGTCATACGGTACGGCCACGACCGCATATTTTCCGGGTTCCTCCACGGACAACGTGTATTCCGGAGAATCACCGAGCCACGTATGGACGATGCCGGGGCGCATAGAAAAGAGTTCGAGGTCGCCCAACATCCACATAAGCAACCAGCCCATTTTTTCCAGAAACGCGAAAACCGTTATGTCTTGTCCCGGTTTCCGGCCAATCACCTTTCCTTCAAGGGTACTGACCGTGGAAAAGTCAATCTCAACGCGCCGTGTCTCTCCGGAGGCCAGTTCCACGTCATAATGTTTTGTCATGGTCGAATACGACACTTCGAGCCTCAGCGCACCTGCCGGCAAAGCCTCAATCAGGAGTGGCTCGCCGGATTGCGGGGGAATGCTTGCTCGGACACCGCCGTCTGGGAGTTTTATCCATACGGAAATATCCGGCGCTTTGAGAACCCTCGCTTGGGGCAGCAGGACGGCCAGTTCCAAGGCTGCGTCCCCGGTGGCGGCCGCCAGGGACACCTCAACATGTTCGTTTTCGTGCAGAGAGACATTGCGCCCCACGCCCCATCCCTGATAAAGGGGTTCATTGATGGAATGCCACGCTGATAACGAGAATGAGCCGGACGGCAGGGCCGCAAAGACGTATTCTCCGTTTGCATCCGTAAATGTCTCGCGGTTAAACATCACTCCGGCGCGATTGTTTCTTAATTCGATCCGGGTGTCGGCCACGGGTTTCCCGGCGTAGGTGAAACGCCCCGAGATTTTGCCGCCATGCCGAACGCGCCATTCCACCGTTCCTCCCTGGTCCGGTTTCACTTCAATGGTCTGCTGCGCCCTCAGGAAGCCGGGGGAAAAACATCCAATCCGATACGAACCTGGGGCGAAATGGTCAAGCACGATGCCGCCCTGCGCGTCGGAACTGAGAAAGATATCCACTTCTTCTGCGAAATGAAATTCACGTTCATCATCCCCGAAAGGAAAATAGAGATGCGCGAAGGGAAGCGGCGCGCCATCCGGATCAAGCGTCCGCCCCTCGAAAACCGGCGCCGGTGACAAGGCGAGGACAATATCGCGGAGGTTTTCATCGGGTCCGACCCGGATGGCTTTGGACTTCGGGGCAAAGCCTTCCGCCCGCGCCACGACATATTTTGCGCGGGTATCCACCTCAAGGGAGAAGCGGCCCTCCGGCTCCAAGTATGTCCGGCGCATGCTTGAGGATGAATCCGGCCGCACCATGGGGCCGTAGGCAAATTCGATCTCATATACGGGAATCGGCGCACCGGTATTGGTATCAACGATACGGCCCTCAATACGACCTGTTTTCTCCAGTACCAGCCTGACAGGTTTGTCCCCGGTCTCCACTTCATCCTGATATGACCGCCAATCGCCATGTTCCCCGCCAAGGCGCCGAACATATCCCCTTGCAGCAACGTTGAGCCGGTATCGTCCCGATGGGAGCCTTGGGATCGCAAAAGCCCCGTCCTCGCCGGTGATGGCGGACCCGGCAAACCGGGCATTTTCGGCGCTGACCCTGGCCCCCGCAACGGGATGCCCTTGTGCGTTGACGACCACACCCGATATTTCCGACCATTCATAGATGTCCGCTATCAGGGGCAATTCGAGTTCCGCCAATGTCTGCCCTTCCGCGAGGGTATAGGTCCCCACCCTGTTCTCGTCACTGGGGAAAAAGACAGGGATGCTGCTCGAGAACGTGCTATACATTGGTTGTAAACCGGTATGGACGGCGTAGGTTCCGGCGGGCAGACAGCCAATCCGAAACGAACCGTCCTTTTTCGTCATATCGTTATGATGGAGCAAACCTTCCACCTGCCGGGCATGTACCTGTGCGCCCTCAAGGGGTTGACCCGTTGCATCGCGAACGACGCCGGTGAGGACCGCTTCGGGGCGCAGTTCAATGGTCAAAATATCCTCTGCGCTTGGTTGGGCTTCGACGTAGCGTACCGCAAATCCATCTTTGATCACTTCAAGCCGGAATGTTTTATCGGGGTTCAGGTCGGATAGTGTAAAGCATCCAGCTCTATCGGTCTCGGTACGCCACCAAGGCCAGAGATGCGGCTTTGCGTCCAATACGCGGATATTCGCCCCGGCCACCGGCGCTCCGGCAGGATTCGCCACCTGACCGCTAATGATCCCTGCTCTTGGCACTTGAACGCCCAAGGGGAAATCGAGATTGGCGATTTGCTGACCGTCCCTGATGTAAACCCGCCGTTTGACGTTATTCTGCGGATTCCTTTCCCAGTAGAGTTCAACGCTGCAAAATCCGGGTGGCAGGTTTTCAAAGGCATATTTCCCATCCGAATCTGTGACCGCTTTGAAAGTTCGCGAAGTGCCCGGCGAATAGGCGTCAACTTGTTTGTTCGCCAAACCGCTACCGGAGTTCCGATCATAAACCCTTCCCCGAATCCCGCCGCCGGGAACGGTATAAATGGGAAATGGTCCCAGTGCGCCACTGTCCCGCAATACCTCTACCAGATGTATCTGAGAGAGACCGACGCCCGCCCCTTGCGCCATCAACCGGTACGATCCCGGAGCAATACCGGCAAAAGAAAACGCGCCGTCTGCTCCGCTGACGCATTCGAGGGATACCGGCGGCGCTTCATGGTATGGCAACGGGTCATACACCGGTTTCAACACCACCGTTACGCCGGAGACAGGCTCCTTTGTGTGCAACGCATAGACTTGCCCGGAGACTTCGGCGCACTCGGCCGCTACCGCTACGGCAAAGACAAGAGACGTCATCAAGGGAAGAAATAGACGAGCAAATTTCTGGGTCGATAGTTTTGCGGGTCTCATTGCCAACATCCCCGATTCCCCGACGGGAGTTATTTGCCCAAGGCACCCATGCTTGAAGGCGCTAATCGTTACCCCTCCATGAAATACACTAATTATAACGATATGCAGCGCGATCATGAAGACAGGAAAAATGTTCGATTGGAGGCTTCAATATTTTACGATAACTATTCACGGACTACGGCAACGGCATTTTGATATCCTTATCCCATGGTTGGAATCCGGCAGGATCGGCTTTGAATCGGCCCTCGTTGACATGGGGTTCTTGTGAACCATGGCCCGTTCCGAGACGTATATAAAAGAAGAAAGCATCAGCGATGAGCAACTGATGTCGCGCAGTCGCGACGGAGACAGTCATGCTTTTGCGTTGCTGGTGCGCCGATATGATGCGCCGCTCTACGGATACCTTCACCGGATGTTGCAGAACAGCGCCGACGCCGAAGATGTCTTTCAGGAGACGTTTCTTCGGGTGTACAGCAATCTGCATCGTTTTCGTGCGGATGGCCGTTTCAAGCCGTGGGTGTACCGCATCGCCGCGAACCTGGCGCGGGACCGGTTGCGCGCCCGGAAACGGCGCGGTGAAGAACCGCTCAACGGTTTGACGGCGTGTTGCGAGGCGGCTGCGCCGGCGATGGCACAGCCCGATGAAGCGGCAGACGCGGCGGAAACGGCGCAACGCATCGAAGCGGCGCTGGCGCAGTTGCCGGCGAAGCAGCGGTCAGTATTTTTGCTCGCCCGTTATGAGGGCATGGCTTACGGGGACATTGCCCGCATGTTGCGCATCCCCGTGGGCACGGTAAAATCGCGGATGAACAAGGCGGTGCAGTTCCTGTTGCGCCGCCTGGAACAGGACGATTCGCCATGATGAGGCTGACATGCGCAAAGATGGAAACACTGCGCGAGGCGTATCTGCTGGACACGCTGTCGGAATGGCAACGCCGCCGCGCGGCAGCGCATTTGGCGGCTTGTCCCCGCTGTCGCGAGGCGCTGGAGCAGGCGCGGACGCGCCTGTCGCAACTGGACGCCGCCCAGACGATTGAACCGCCCGCGGGCTTGGCGGAACGCACCCTGGCGCGCATCGCGGGGGAGGAAACGACGACAGCGACGCGGGGATTCTGGAACCGACGCAGGCTGGCGAACGTCTATGCGGCTGTCCTGGCGGCCGCGGCGCTTTTTGTGGTCCTCCCCTTATTTGAAGAACCCCGATCAGGAGTCCGGCCTTCCATTCAGAATAATCTCAAGCAATTTGCGTTGATTTACAAGATGTACGCCATGGAAAACCCTGGAGAAAAATATCCGCCTGTGGCGGCGTATGACGGCGTATGGGTTCCCGACCTGCGCGTTCTCTATCCCGAATACCTCTCCGACCCACAAACACTTGTTGATCCTGGCGCGCCGCCGCGCGTCAAAGCGGAAATGGAGGCGGCGTTTCTGCAGGAGCCGCCCGATTTGGAGCGGGCCATGCGCCTGATGGCAGAAACCTACGCCTATCACGGATGGGTGACCCGGGACGCGGCGGATGTGGAGGAAATCCGGCGTTTTCAGATTTCCCGGAGAGCGCGTGACACAGACATCATCACGGAAAACACCCAACTCTACCGATTGCGCGAAGGCGTTGAGCGTTTCCTCATTACCGACATCAACAATCCGGCCGCATCGGCAATAGCGCAATCCACATTGCCCGTGATGATTGCCAGGCCGCAGTCTTATCGCGCCGGAGAGGGTCTGTTGACCCGCTGGTGGCGGCGTTTCAAAGAGCGCATGTTCGGCGTGCCGGCGCCCCAATTCGTGCCGACGCTCTACATGGACGGTCACGTCGCGTTGGTGCCTCTGGAAGAAGCGCCGTCAAATATCAGGGCCATGGTGGAATTGTTGCCCGAAGAACATTCTTCAAGCGATTGAAGTTGATTCCGATGGGCTATTCATTCGTGTTCGGTTAAGAAAAAACTTAGAGCCTCTGACAAAACCAATTGTATTCCATCGTAGCACGGGCATCTTGCCCGTGTTTCATGGGCGGGACGCCCATGCCACGGGTGGTTTTGTTAGAGGTTCTTAGTGTTTGTACTCAATAGTTTCAACCAATTCGATAACTGGACGAATTATTCTGGATTCCCGCCTGCGCGGGAATGACGAATTTCGCAAAACGTCCCAACAAGCCCGTCATTCCCGCGCAGGCGGGAATCCAGCAATACAAAACCGCGCGTTAGCCGGACACGAATGGTGGACTATTCATTCTTTACCGATGAAAACCGGAAACCGTTGGTTGGACATTGCGTGCTTTTGTCGAAACACCCCTCCGGGGAGCCTTTGAGGGACCATCCACATTTTTTGGACTGCGGTGGCTTGCCACCGCTTTCAGCCGGGCGGCTTGCCGCCCGGACATCCAGGCAAACCTGAACGCACAAAAGCGGTGGCAAGCCACCGCAGTCCAAAGAAAGGCGGAAGGTCCTGATGAAGAAACGATGGTTGCGGGCCTTCTTCATTCGGCCAAAGTGTTGCAAGAAATGAACCTTTCCGGTCGGTCGCGCGTAATAGCCGCAGAGGAGCGCTCCAGACAGACACGCCCTAGGGCACAACGGAAAGGAACATGTCATGCCCACCACGCTGAGGATATTGATACTTGCGACGATGATCCTGTCTCCGCTGGTTGTTTCTGCGGCGGCGGCACCCGCCGTGCGAGGGATTCCCGATTTGCCGTCGGCGGATATGCGCCTGTCCTGGCAGGACTTCCGGCAACTGCTTGAATTGGCGCTGGAACTCGAACGGGAACGGGACTCGGCGATAGAAAAGGCGAAAGAAAAAGAAGAAGAGGAGGCCGAGACATTTCCCGCTGATACGCCATGGGCCATTATCGAGGCAGCCTACGACGCCGATGCCACCACCGGCGATGCAGCGCTGATAAGCGCGCGGTTGCGGCTTCATGTGTGGGAGAAAGGCTGGGTGCAGATTCCGTTGTTCGGCATTGACGTGGGCCTGGAATCGGTCCTGCTGAATGAACACCCCGTGCCGGTGCTGCTCCGCGACAACCGCCATGTCCTGCCCATCAACCAGACCGGCGAGCATACGGTCGAGGTGGTATTCTCAGCCCAGGCGCCGCTTGTGAAAGGCGTGGCCCGGCTGTGCTTTGACGGTCCGGAAGCGACGCAGTCGCGCATGACATTGCGTCTGCCAGCGCCGGATGCGCAGGTGCTTGCCCCCGAAGCGACGCGCATCACCCGCACGCCCCGCGAAAATACGCTTGAAGCGGACCTGGTGTTCCGGTGTGGCCGGCGCATCGAAGTCGAATGGACCATCCCCGCAGCGTTGCCGCCGCCGCCGGAACCGGAACCCGATGCGCCGCCCGCCGAAATCACGCCGCCCCGTTTTACCGTGGCGACTTCCACGCTGGCGACGATAACGGAAACGCATATCTCCTGCGAAGCCCAATTGCACATGGATTTGCTGCGCGGGGCGGCGGACAAGTTCACGTTGTTTCTGCCCGCCACGGCGCAGGTGTTGAAGGTAGAGGGCAAGGGCGCGTCGTGGCGCGCGGAGACGGAAAACGCGGAGCAACGCGTCGTGGTGGCGCTGAACCATGAAATCACCGATCATTACGCGCTAAGCCTGTGCTATGAGACGGCCATTGCGTCCGGTACGGCGACCCTGGCGTTGCCCCGGCTGCGGGTGGCCGACGCGGCGCGGCACCACGGCCATGTGGCCGTAATCACCCAGGGAAATGTCGAGGTGGACCATCACGCCGAGACGGAGGGACTGCGCCGGATTGACGCCTCCGACCTGCCCGCCGCACTGACGGAACGCGCCGACCGTCCCGTGCTGCACGCCTTTCATTACGCCGACGAAGCGCATCTGCTCGCGCTCAGTTACCGCCGCATGCAGGATGTTCCCGTGCGTGTGGCGGGCATAGACCGGGCGCTCATCCGCTCGGTGGTGACCGAGGAAGGTCTGATCATCACCCAGGCGCAATACCTCGTGCGCAACAACCTGAAGCAGTTCCTCGAACTTGGAATAGGCCCCGACGCGGAAGTCTGGACTGCGCTGGTCAACCGGAAGCCGGTGCGGCCCGCACGCAACATCGCCAACGACAATGGCGAAGGGGGGCAAGGCGACATTGTATTGCTGCCGTTGATCAAATCGCAGGAAGGCGATGTTGACCGGGGCGCATTTCCGGTCGAGATTACTTATATGCAACGCGGTGAGACGCTGAAATCGGGACGCAACATCCTGCCATTGCAGGCCCCCACCACGGATTTGCTGGTCAACCTGATCGAGTGGGAGGTGTTGACGCCGGAGCAGTACCGCGTCTTGAATGTTGAGGGCGACCTCCGGCAGATCGCGCAGACGGCGCCGTGGGTTGACACGATTGCCCGCCGCTACGAAGGCGACTACGCTGTGGTGGGCAGAAGCGTCCGCCTCGGTGAGGACGGACAAAAGCCTTTCACCACCCTCTACCGGCTGCGCGAAGGCGTCGAGCGGTTCCTCATTACCGACATCAACAATCCCGCCGCATCGGTGCGCGCCACTTCCGCAGGCACATATGACGGCAGGAAAAGGGCAAGTCTGCCCGATGTGCCCGCGCCGCCGACCGCCGCCGCAACCGTCGCCGGGGCGCTGCCCGTGCCATTCTCCATGCCCGTGACCGGCCGCCCCCTGTTCTTCGAGCGCATCGTGCTCCCGCAACAAACGCCTGTCAGCCTCACGCTCGAACTGCAACTGACGCCGCACCGGTCGGCGTGGTTGCTGGTGCTGGCGGGCGACGCGCTGGCGATGGGACTCGCTGCAAGCGCAACCGTGCGCGCCTTCTTCCGAAGGCAATACCGCCGCTACGGTTACCTGCTGTTGGCGACGGCGCTTTGCGCGGGCTTATGCGCCGGCGTGCTCCTGCTCGATGCCGCCGTCATGCCCCTGCTGCGCAATGCGGCGATTGCCGCGGTTGTCGGCCTGATTGCGCCGATCCTGTATAAGGGCGCGCACCGGTTTATTGGAGGGTTGCGCCATGCGTAGGCCGTTGCGTTGCTGGGAATGGCTGACGGGCATGGGTCTCATTGTGTGCCTGACAGTGTTGATTGTACTTCCCGCGCTGTCGCGCGCGAATGAAAAAAAAGGGTTGCGCTCGTGCCAGCATAACCTCAAACAAATGGGGCTTGCGTTTAAGATGTATGCGCATGAATCCCCCGGCGAGCGTTTCCCGCCCCGCAGTCCCATTCCCGGCAATTGGATTGTTGACCCGCACCGCCTGTACCCCGAATATCTGCGCGATTTGAGCCATTTCATCTGTCCGAGCAGCCCCCGCGCCAACGCCGACACGTTCACGCTGCGCCGAAGACTCGAGCATCCCGACGCGCAGATCGGCCAACTGCATCCCGACTGCGTTTCCTCGGCGTTCTACATCTATCTCGGCCATGTGGTAAATCATGACGAGATGGCGTTGGCCCTCTATCGAGCATCCCATGAAACGCCGCCGGAACTGCTGGTTGACCGGGACATTCAGGCGCATATCCCCGGCTTCGACATGCTGCGTGACGGCGGGCGGGGAACACCGATTATGTGGGAACGCATCCCCGAATTCGACGACGAGTTCCCCCACGGGAAAAAAGGCATCAACATACTTCACATGGACGGTCACGTCATGTTTGTCGAGTACAACCCCTATAATGCCGCCACCGACTTTCCGGTCACCTACATTTCGGCACAGACCTTCTGCCGTGACGTGCCGCACCTCTCCATTGATTGCTATTGACATCAACAGATGGCTGACGGTGTCGCCGGAAAAAGTCGCGCGTTATCGCAATTTTCCTGACTGGCGATAGAGGTTGAGCAAAGCGCGGTTGACAAGATGTTCGCCTGAACCGGGTTCCAATCGCGAAGTGATGGAATCCGCGCCATAGCCGCCCTCGATGCAGGCATTTATGGTCGGGAAATAGCCCAGTGCGCCGTTGCAATAGCCCACAAAAAATGTGTGCGGGAATTTCGAGCGCGACTTCAAAGACAGGCCGTGTTCCACAAAGAATTCGCCCGGAAACGTTGCCAGCGCGATCGCGTCGCCAATAACAACCGTATTGATTTCGGCCTCAACGATTTGCCCCGGCGCGCGTGCGCGACGCGGAGACAGCCCCACGCGTTCGCTGTGGAATGACACGTCGGGATTCCTTTCAGATTCAGATATTTCCGCGCATATGCGAAGCACCTCGTCGGCGAGGGCATGCCCCATGCGCGCCATCTCCTCAAAACCGCCT
>CAZLII010000018.1:0-16434 GCA_964559065.1 uncultured Nitrospirales bacterium
GGGAAACTTGCTGAAATCAGGCTTGCGCTTTTCGAGGTAGGCGTTGCGCCCTTCCTGGCCCTCCTCGCTCATGTAGAAGAGCATGGTGGCGTTCCCGGCGAGTTCCATCAGCCCGGCCTGGCCGTCCTCGTCGGCATTCATCGCCGCCTTGATGCAGCGGATGGCGATGGGCGACTTCTCCAGGATTTCCCGGCACCACTGCACCGTTTCCTCTTCCAGGCGTTCGAGCGGCACCACGGTGTTGATCATCCCCATCGCCAGCGCCTCCTGCGCGGTGTATCGGCGGCACAGATACCAGATTTCCCGCGCCTTCTTCTGTCCGACCATCCGCGCCAGGTGCGCCGAACCATAGCCGGCGTCGAAGGAGCCCACCATCGGCCCGGTCTGGCCGAAGATGGCGTTATCGGCGGCGATGGTGAGATCGCAGACCATCGCGAGGATGTTGCCGCCGCCGATGGCGTAGCCCGCCACCATGGCGATGACCGGCTTCGGGCAGGTGCGGATTTGCCGGTGCAGGTCCAGCACGTTCAGGCGGTGCGCGCCGGTCTGCGGGTCCACGTAGCCCGATTCGCCGCGCACGTTCTGATCGCCCCCGGAACAGAATGCCTCCGGGCCTTCGCCTGTCAGGATGATGACGCCGGTTTTCGGGTCGAAGCGCGCGTCGCGCAGCGCGTCGCTGATCTCATCATTGGTGAGCGGGGTGAACGCATTGCGCCGGTGCGGGCGGTTGATGGTGATCTTGGCGATGCCTTCCGCCTTGTGATACTTGATTTCCTGGTATTCCTTGGCGACTTCCCATTCAATCGGGGCCATGCTGCGCATCCTCGTTGTTGTCAAGATTTCCCGGAATCAGTACACCATTGGGCAGGGTGGGTGCAGCATCGCGGAACCCACCGCTTTCCCAACGCAAATCGTGTTGTTGATTCGATTCAAAACAATGGTGGGTTCCATTCCGCTTCGCTCCATTTCACCCACCCTGCGCGATTGTTGTCGAAATTGCGCGGAATCATCTCAATATCGTCAGAAAATCTCTGAGCGCGTTAGTATAACCACGTGGATTCCCGAAGTGCACGTTGTGCCCGCAGCCGGATACAATCTTCACCACGACGGAAGGACATGCCTCGTGCATGGCTTCCGCAATCTCTGCATATTTGCGGTCTTCTTCGCCAACAATGGCGAGGGTGGGAATCTTATGCCGGGAAAGCCTGTCCCACAGGTCCGGCTGCGCCCCTTGGCCCAGCCCCCGCAAGGCCGCCGCCAGGCGGCGGGGGTCCCGGCGCATGCGCCGCGCGATCAAGGCATCCAGGCGCGCGCGGTCCCGCGCCATGCCCGCGAAAAGCGGCTGCGCATGCCACTCCTCCAAGACTGCGTGAAACGCCTTCGCATCTCCCGCGAGGGACTCCAGACGCGCCGCCAACTTTTCATCCGCGGCCCGGCGCTGTGCCCGCGCTTCGTCCGTGCGCAGTCCCGGCGACGCCGACTCCAGCACCAGCGCCCGAAATCGCTCCGGATAATGCACCGCGAGATACAGCGCAATCCGCCCGCCCATGGAATACCCCACCAACGCGCAGCGAGGCACTTTCGCGTCATCCAGAAAATCCAATATCCGCTCTGCCGCCGCTGCCATATTCGCACAGCCCTTCATGCCGGCGTCGCCGTGGCCGGGCAGATCGGGGCATAAGCATCGAAAATCATCCTCCAGCAATGCCGCAACTTCCGCCCATTCCCCGCCACATCCCAGGAACCCATGCAGAAACAAAATCGGCGCACATGGATTATCTGCAGCACGGCTGAAAGCACACGCATTGCCATTCACGATCTTTCCTCCCTTTCCAGTGCTTCAGAAAGAATACCGATCTTTGAGGCTTGAATCCCATATGTCATCGCATATGCCTGAATGTTTTGTTCCATGTGTTTTGGATAGCAGTGGTTGCGTCTGTAAGCAAACGTTGATCGCGCAAAACAGGTTTATTGCGACGGCATGGGGATGCGGCGGGATTCGGTGCGCCAAGGGTATTCTTCGGTGCTGATCAGGGTGTATTCGAGCGAGCCGTCGCCGGGAGCCAGCGGCCCGACGCCGACGAAGAGCGCGCCGACCACGCTTCGACTGAAGGAGGTCTGCGCGCCGCAGATGATGATGTCCGCAAGCGCGGCCTCACGCAGCCGCTGAAGGCGCATGACCGTGGTATCCCGCGAAAGCGTTTCGCGCGGGCTGAGGGGGGAACCGTGACACAGCATAACGGCGATGCCGTCCATGTCTATGCGACGCATGCGAGGGAGCGCGCGCACCCATTCCAGGGCGGCGGGATTCAAGGCGGCGTGCGCCCGCGCCGCCGCTTCCGATTCGTCCGTGGAAAGGCGGCTGCGGATGCCGCGTTTGCGCTGGTATTCCACCACAATGCGGTCGAGTTCCCCCTGGACGCAGGCAACGTTGTGATTTTGTAAGAGTTCTATCGTATCATTTATATCCTTCTCCACATTTATTATATTGCCAGTATTAACAATGATTTGAATTCCGTTCTCGCGCAACCCGGCTAAAACAACGTCCAATGCGGAAAACGTGCTGTTGAGCGCACCAATTGCAGCAAAGATCATGGTCGGTTTCTTTCTGAATCCGCGTGGTTCTCGGGTTCCCAAAGGGGTTGTGCGGACACTATAGCGCGTCCTGTCCTCCTGTGCAACGCTTTTTGTAAGTCTTTTATTCGCAATATATTACAAATACGGCCCCGGGACATTTTGTATCAAGAGACGCATATTGGCCTGTAAATTCGGCACTTTGGCGGCTTCGGCAAAAAAAAACCTTGAAAAAAGGCTTGACAAAACGTTCTTTGTTCGCTAGTCAATAAGGTGCCGCAGGACGGGTGGTCCGTTGCGCGGCACAGTGAACAGAAGTGAATCCGGTCATTGATGGTGTTGCCTGTCGCAGCGCCAGGGTCAGACCGGAATTCACCGTGTGGGGATAGCAACAGAATGGAGGAACTGGGTTATGGCGATTAAGAAGGCGAAGCCAGGCGACAAGGCATTGACGAAGGCGAAGATTCTTGATGTGCTCGCGGCAGAAACGGGGCTGACGAAAAAAGATGTCGGCAAGGTGCTGGGGGCATTGACGGATCTTGCCTATGCCCAAGCGGCCGTCGGCTTCACCCTCCCGGGGATCGGCAAACTGGTGATTGCGAACCGCAAGGCGCGCATGGGCCGGAATCCCAAGACCGGCGAACAGATCAAGATTCCCGCGAAGAGGGTGCTCAAGTTCCGCCTGGCGAAAGCGGCGAAGGACGCCACGGTCGGCGGCAAGAAGTAACAGCGTCCCGGAAGGAGAAACGCGCGCCCGGAACGGCAACAGCCGTTCCGGGCGGTGTGTTTTCTATGTTCGTCCATGGAGACCTTCGGTCAACGGTGTGGCGAATTGCTTTTACAAGACGAGGTTTACGCATCTTTTATGCATGTTTGTTTCGCCCCTTCAGGGCTTACCCCAAGGGCACCCGATAACCCAGGGCTTCGCCCTGGGCTATATTTTTGCGCGCCTTCGGCGCTAAACAGCCAACTCGGCAGAGATAAGAGGGTGGACATCCGAAAGGCTTTCCAGCCTCTAATCCTTTTGAAAAATCGCCTGGTCTATCCGCCGTAGAAGCCGCCGGCGCCCGGCAGTATGGGTTGGTTCTTCGGATTGCGGCTTTCGTTTGCGGAGGTGACGCGAATGGCGGGTTCTTCCTGAAACACGCAGGACCACTCGCACACGCCGCAGCCGATGCAAAGGTCGGGATCAACGAAGGGTTGCTTGACGGTGCGTATCGAACCGTCACGCAGGACGACGTCCTGCTCGACGAGGTAGATCGCTTTTTTGGGCAGGGGACAGTGTTCCTCGCATACAATGCATTCGCGGCCGAAATTGTGGGGCAGGCAGCGGCTGACATCGAAGAACGCGAGGCCAATGCGAACTTCCTGCTTGGCGGCTTTTTTAAGGTTCTGGATGGCGCCCGTGGGGCAGACCTTGCCGCAGAGGTGGCAGTCGTATGCGCAATACCCAATCTTGGGGACCAGTTTTGGCGTCCAAAGCGCCTCAATCCCCGCCTCCAGCGCGACGGGTTGCAGGCCGTTGGTGGGACAGGCGCGCATGCATGCCCCGCATGCCAGGCATCGCTGCAGGAATTCCCGCTCCGGCAGGGCGCCGGGCGGGCGGATCAGCGTGGCGGGATAAGGTTGATCATCCTGCACTTCCGCAGGGACGCGGCAGGCAAGCAGCGCGGAGATGCCGCCGACGCCGGCGGCGAGCGCGGCGCGGCGCGACAGGTCCAGTTTGCCTGCGGCAGGCGCGCGCAGGGGGGATTCAAAGCCGAAGGAGAGTCCGTTCCGGTCACATGCCGCCACACAGTTCCAGCAGCCGTAGCATTCCGTGGACAGCCATTCGCCGGGACGATCGGGCTGGGCGGCGGCGGGACAGGCCAGGTTGCACTTGCCGCAATGATTGCATTGGCCCTCATCCTGCCTGAGTCGCAGCGCGGGGCGCTGCGCAAACAGACCGAGCAGCGCGCCCAGCGGACACAGATAGCGGCACCAGAAGCGTTGGCGGACAAGATTCAGCGCAACGATTGCAATGAAGAGACCCGATATGAGCGTGCCGCTCAGAAACGCCTGGCGCGGCGCCTGGAAAACGCGGTCGCGGAAGAAACGATAGACGGGTTCCGTAATCGCGGTCAGGGGCAAGGGGCCGATATGCGGGTCGGCGTGATAGATGGCCGTGGCGCTGTCTTCGACAGCATAGTGCGCGCCGGGCAGTACGCCCGCCGTGACACTGCGGTACAACAGCGAAATGGGGTCAAGTATGCCGATCAGGTGCACGCCGAAAATCGCCATCACCAACAGCGCTATCAGCAGCACATACTTGGCGCGGTGCCAGGGCGAACGCGTTTCCATGCCGGCGCGCCCCTTCAGGCGTTGGCGAAACCAACTCGCCATGGCATGGACCGCGCCCAGCGGGCAGACCCACCCGCAGAAGACCCGGCCCAGCAGCACCGTCACACCAAGGGTGATGAGGGACCACAATAGCGCCGTGACGATTTCATGTGTGGCGAGTGCGGTCGCGATCAGGATCAAGGGGTTCAAATCAAAGAACAGTTTGAACCATTCGCGGGTGGGATAGCCGACGACCCGCACCTGCAGCGCAATCCAGAGAAAGAGGACGAAACAGACGCCCTGGCAAATGCGCCTCAGCCATTGCATCCAGGATTTTGGACGGCGCATGATCACGCCACTTCAAGTTCTCGTAACGACAGTTTGTTTCGGTAGTCAATCTGGCCGAGGCCGGCCTCGAAGCCCGCCACCACCGTGCCGATCTTGTCGGGCTGATGACCGAGCACTTCGCAACCCAGCGCATCAAGCCCCACGATGTCCACGCCTGCCGCGACGAGATTCACCTGTTTCACATCGGCGAGATCGCCGCCAGTCGGACCGTTCGCAGTGAGAATGCGCACGGCGTCCAGTACGCACAGGCGCGGCTTCATAAAAGCCGTGATGTCGCGGATGGTGCCGGGCAGGTCCTGATGGAATTTGCGGCGGTTTTCGACCACGCCCATGTAATTCTTCATACACAGGGTGACGGTCGTGGCGCTGTGGTGCTTCACCACCGGCACATTGATCACCAGGTCTGATTCGATAATCTCAGGATACACTGGGATGGTCTTGAGCGCCGGACCGCCGATTTCCATCTCCTTGAAACGCCTGCGGTCCAGATACACGATCTCCGCGCCGGCCTCTTTCGCAGCGGCTTCGATGCCACTGTTGGGATAACTTTTCGCCGCGTCGTTGCACGGGTTGTCCCCCACCTTCACCGTCTTGGCCCCCGCTTCATAGCACAGGCGCACCAGCGTCTTCACGACGTCCGGATTGGTGTTGGCCGCCTGTTCCGGCGTGCGGTCCCAGGCGATGTTGGGCTTCACCCACACCACATCGCCTGATTTCACGAAGCGTTTCATCCCCCCGATGGCTTCCATGGCCTGCTCGGTGAGTTTCACAGCCATGTCGGCAATCGGGGCCTCATCCGCGCCCGCCCATCGCGCGATGGACATGTCCGAGGGCGTCCCGGCGGCTTCCTGGCCGCCTGCGGCCAATGGCCCCAGGGCCAACGCTCCCGTGGTGACGGCCGTCTGTCTCAGGAATTGACGTCGTGTTGGTTTCAGCATCGTGCGTCCTCCTCTTGACGGGCGGCGGCGCATGCGCTTCCCGCCGGTGCTGTGCCCTCAACGGGCTGATTTGCGACGAAGTATAGCATATTCGTTGTTGAACATACGAAAAAACGGCCAAAACAGACGACACCATCCAAATCTGCCGTACTGCCGTAAAGGGCGATGGGGAAAGGAAAACATGAATCTCACCGGAAGGATGCTATACCATGTGGCGTTTTTCACGGGGACTGGCGCAGCGGGTGAGCGCCGGAGAAATCGGTGGTGCCATGAACATTATTTTGGTCGCAGTGGACACCCTGCGGGCGGACCATCTGGGGTGCTACGGCTACGCGCGGGCGACGTCGCCGCACATGGACGCCCTGGCCGAGGAGTCGGTGGTGGGCGACTGGCATATTTCGCCGGCGATACCGACGCATCCGGCGTTCACGACCATCAACACGGGCCAGTTTAGCATCTCCCATGGAATTGTGGCGCACGGCGGCTCGCGGGAGATTCCGCGCGACGCGCCGTGGCTGCCCTCCATTCTACATGCCCAAGGCTACACCACCTGCGCGGTGGACAATCTGAGCCAGTGGCGGCTGGACTTTCACCGGGGCTATGAGTTCTACATTGATCCGACCAAACGCCGCGCGTTGCACGTGAACGCGGACAACCGGGAAATCAACCGCCGCGCGTTGCCCTGGCTTGAACATCATCGGAATGAACGCTTCTTCCTGTTTATCCACTACTGGGACCCACACACGCCGTATCTGCCGCCGCGCGCCTACCGCACGCTGTTCTACAAGGGCGACCCGAATGACCCCGCACACCACGGCCTCGAAGGCATGGAACGGCACAAACTCGGTCGGACTTGGCGGGAAACCTGGTTCAATCAACTCGGCCCGCACATCACCGACCCGGAATATATCGTGGCGCTTTACGACGGTGAAATCCGATATTGTGATGAGGGCATCGGACGCCTGATCCAACAGGTGGAGAAACTGGGGTTGAAGGAAAAGACGATTATACTCATCATCGGTGATCACGGTGAATTGATGTACCGGCACGGCATCTTTTTTGATCATCACGGTTTGTATGACGGCAATCTGCATGTGCCGTTTATTCTGTGGCACCCGGAACTTGCCCCGCGACGCATCCATTCCATGACGGCGCACGTGGATGTTGCGCCCACGCTGCTGGACCTCTGCGGCATCGCCGTGCCGGAAACAATGGAGGGGATGCGCCTGACGCCGTGGTTGGAGGGACAAAGAACGGACTTCGTTCGCGATTCCGTGGTTTGCCAGGAATGCACCTGGCAGATGAAATGGGCCATTCGCACGGAGACCCACAAATTTATCACCGCCCGCAGACCGGACTTCTACGGCACACCTCTTAAGGAATTGTACGACCTGCGCCCGGACCCGCAGGAACTCCGAAATATCGTCGCGGAAGACCCTGCAACAGCGCAATATCTGGAGCATAAACTTGAGTCCTGGATCGCGGAAAAGATGGCGCAAAACAGCCTGACGGAAGACCCCCTGATCGCTCACGGTCTTACCCTCGGTCGCGATGACCCGGAACAATGAAGTAGGGGCAGTTCCGGAGTCCGGACTTCAGCCTGTCGGGATACAGACGGGATGCCCGCGCCGCATTCCGCATTCCACATTCCACATTACGGAGGCTTGTGCTATTTACGACACTTTCGGCGAAGGACACCCGCCCCGGCAATCGCGCCAAGCAATGCAGCCAGGCCGCCCATGCCGCCGACCGGGAGCGCCGACGCCGGTTCCGTGCCATCCAACAATGGGCTGAGCACAGCAATAACGTAGGCGGCGCGACCCGTATCGGCTGCCAGAACGTTGTTAAACTCCTGGAGATTGGTCAGGCCATCGCCGTCCGGGTCCCCAAACGGTGAGAAGGGTTCATTCGCCATTTTCCAGGGCCATTCGATAACGCTGTAGGTTTCGGTAAACCCATATGGAAGGGCCAATATGGCGCTCTGCATTTCCGAACCCAGGGACAACAGCGCCGCGATCACGTTTTCGTAAATGGATAGCCCTTCCGTCGTATAGACCGGTTCCGTCCTCAATGTCTCCAGATTCTCCAGAAACACACAGGTCGCATGGTTGCGGAGGGCGTGCCCGCCGCGACACATGACCTGTTCCAGCACCGCCACCTCCCAACTGTCCGGTATGCCGACGCCGTCCGCATCGCCGGTCGCCCAATTCAGCGGCGTGCCGAAGACGGTGGTGACCAGTTCATAGAATGCCGCGCCTTCTGCATCGAAATTCGGGCAAAAGTCCAGGCTGCACCATTCTTCCCCTTCGCCTTCCCCTTCGCCTTCCCCTTCGCCCTCGCCCTCACCTTCCCCTTCACCGCCCAGCGGGCATTCGCAATCGAAGTAGAGGCTCCAGCCCGTCAGGGTTCCGGTCGTGAAGAAATCATCTGTCTGGATGCGCAGGCGCCAAGTGCCTTGGGCATTGATCCCGCTGAATACCGAGAGATTTGACTGCGGACGGAAGCAGCCCGTAAACGGGGCGTTGCCGGATGTGATGGAAAGTTCCGCCTGATCATCCAGTATCGTCTCGGAGAAATTTCCGCCCGGTCGCGGGATGTTCGAGAAGAGGGTGATTTCCGTGCCGACGGGGGAACGCAGGTTTACCGTCAAATCGTTCACGATGGGATAACTGATGTTAATCTTGACATTAAGATCGGCGACGGAAAATGCGTCCGGCACATTCAACGTGGATTCGGTAATAGGGTTGAGCAAGTAGTCAATGGCCCTGGGCACATTCGTGCTGATGTATTCCACGCATTCGCGCTCACCCTCCCCTTCGCCTTCCCCTTCGCCTTCCCCTTCCCCTTCTCCTTCAGATGCGATCCAAGTATGCCCAAAGTCTATCATTCCGCCCGCATCCACCGGCGCCCATTCCCGGCGCATTGTGCCGAATGAGATGGCATGTTCCATAACTGCGCCGCCAACAATATTTCCGGTGTCCCAATGGCTGAGACTGCTGCCGGGCGCCCAGGGAGAGGGCGCATAGATGCCGGGTGCGACGCCCAGTCCGTAGCGCGCAAACGCTCCCCCGCCCGACCACGCCAGGTTGTTGCTGGTAAGGTCTGCGATGTTTCCCACAAAACTGGGCGGATTGCCGCTGAACAAAGGCATCATGGTCGCGCGGCGCACAATGAACTGGTCGAAGACCGAATAGACATTGGGCGCGATCTGGCTTCCCCCGGTGGAATCGCTAAGGGAGACAAACCCCAGCCCATGTGTAATCTCATGGAGAACGACAGACATGAAATCCACCTGCGCCATTCCCGGGGGATTCGCCGTGAGGTTCCAGGGCCAGGCAAAATCCACCGTCATATACATGTCTTCATAAGAGGGGCCGAAGGGTTTGACGCCGTTGGTCAGGCGATAGAGGCTGGCCCCTGGTTGCCACCCTGCCAATGTACTGTACAAGGTGCCGGCATTGGCCAGATAACTGGTTCCGCTGTTCTCCGATTCCTGTACCAGAAAATCCAGCACGCCGCTTGTGTTCAAGGTGTCTGCAATATACGCCAAGACTTCCCTCAACCGCGCCTGGGCGGCAGGGCCGGTCGGCGCATCATTGTCAAAACCCATATTGGTATTGTTCCGGATATCCATGTAAAAAATATTGATCGTCAATCCGTTTTGGACGACCACATCATCCGGCACGCCGGGCGGCAATACTTTTTCCGGTTCCAGTGACACGGGAACCGCCCCGGTCGCCGGGCTGAAGCGGTAGATGGTTTCGGACCATGCCGGCCCCGCGCCCCCCGCAATCAGGCATACCATCATTATCCCTGCAGTCCCTCTCAGTGCTCCGGTAAACATGGTTCCTCACATCTCCTTTTGATTCGGCGCATGGACCCTGCCGAGGTGTCGTGTCGCCATTGCTTCCAACGGCTGGATGCCATCAAATACTGCCTCAAAAACTCGTCGCCTCCATTGTAGTTTATTTGTGGGTAATGTTCAACGGTTTTTTATATGAAAAATGCGATTTTTTGCGCATCTTGACTCGTGTTTTCCGTATTTTGTGAAGACTGACATATTGACAAAACCTGACACTATGTCATATACTGAAACCATGGAGAGCACGGTGCGCAAAGCGCGCGCCTGGCAGGCGCGCACTGAACTGTTCCTCGACGAGGCGCGTGGCTTTCTGCTTCGCCACGGCTACCATGGTCTCACCTTTGATCGGATCCCGAAAGCGACCGGCTATTCACGGGGCACGATCTATCTTCATTTCAAGAGCAAAGAGGATATCGTGCTTGCGCTGGTGTGTCGGGGCATGGAACGCCGTTATGACATGATTCGGCGCGCGGCGAAATTTCGCGGGGGAACGCGGGAGCGCATGCAGGCGGTGGGGGAAGCGGTGGATTTGTTTGTGCGCCTGTATCCTGATGATGTGCGCCTGTTTCATCTCGGCAACGCGGAGGCGATACTGCAGCGTGCATCAAATGATTCGCTGAGGGCGTTTCGGGAATGTCTGCGGCGCACGGTGGCCATCGCCACCGGCATCGTGGAAGAAGCCATCGCAGAGGGCGACTTGGCCCTGAATGGAAATGTGACGCCGGAGATGATCACATTCAACCTCTGGGCGATCACGGAACTGGGCCATTCCGGCGCGGCCAGTTGGACACCGCCCGCTGAGTTGGGCATCACCAATCCGCTTGACGTGGTGAACAACGGCTGCGAGATGCTTTGCGACGGCTATGGGTGGAAGCCGCTGTCCAGGGACTGGGATTACGCTGAAACGCGCCACCGCGTCCGGAAGGAACTTTTTCCACAGGAATCAAAGAAACTGGAGGCAATGGGAGAATCCCCTGCGCAATGCGCAGCAGAAGGAGCAAGTTGAAGCAACGGGGAAGGCACAAGCATCGCCGCGGTCGCACGGCGACGACTTTTCCCATTGTCATGACCCAATACTTGGAAAGGAGGTGATGCGGATACCTCAAATACTGTTCCTCCGGCGCTCTGTGCGCGCAATGACCGTCGCGTTCACGGTCCAAAACTACGAAGGTTTTATTCTGCAATTCAACAACGAACGTTTCCGCTTCTGGGGCGTTCACAAAGGAGCGAGCAAAATGAAACGAAAAGGGTTTACGCTGATTGAACTGCTGGTCGTCATCGCGATCATCGGCATTCTGGCGGCGATTCTGCTGCCGGCGCTGGCGCGCGCCCGCGAGGCGGCGCGCCGCTCCAGTTGCGCCAACAATCTCAAGCAGATGGGACTGGTTTTCAAGATGTATGCCAACGAGTCCCAAGGGGGGAAGTTCCCAAGCCTGTTGAAGGCTTTTCCCTGGGGCGACAAGTGCAGCACTCCGAATACGTTTAACCAGTTCTTCAACGGCCCATCGGTCTATCCAGAGTATATGACTGATGACAAGATCATTGTTTGCCCGTCAGACGCAGACGGGGAGGAAATGGCCGACAAGTATTGGCGGAAACCGGACGGCACCATAGACCCCTGTGATTTCTGGGAAGTTTCTTACACTTATTACGGGTGGGCGCTGGACCCGAAACTTATCGTGACGGATGGTAATCTCAACGCCGAAACCGCCGACAACCTCAACTGGACCTTTTTGTTGGAGGTGGCCAATGTGTTTATGACTTCGGCCGTAAACGCTTTTGCCGCCGGTGATCCAGGCAGGGCATTCGAGGATGATATCCCAATCCCCGGCGATGGGACGGTATATCGGCTGCGCGAGGGCATTGAGCGCTTTTTCATCACCGATATCAACAATCCCGCCGCCAGCACGAAGGCGCAGAGCGAACTCGCGGTCATGTGGGATTCCGTATGGTCGCCCGGATACAAGACAGAAAGTTACTTCAACCATATCCCCGGCGGCGGCAATGTCCTCTATATGGACGGTCACGTGAGTTTCCTGCGCTATCCCAGCGAATGGCCCGTGTGCAAGGCCAAGGTGCACATGAAGAACCAGATGGCGGCGTTTCTGGGCAATCCATAAACATTGAATGGTTTGTATGACCGATTGAATGGCTTGTATGGCCGGGGAGCGCGAAAGGCAGATGCGCTCTCCGGTTTTCTCCATGCCGGCCTAAAACCAAGGGGAAATCATCGTGCTTCATATTACCCGTATCCGCCCGATTTCTGACAAAGTCTATGCCTTTCCCCCACGCTATTCCGTTGGCCTGAATCGCCGCATTATCGCTGTGTTTGTTGCCGTCATGGGGTTGGCGCACTGCACCGCATTCGGCGACCTGCTTAACTTCCACCGCATGGGCGCGGGCGCGCCCGCAGGCTGGCGCGTGGAGGGTCAAGACTATGCCTGGGAAGCGAATACCGCGGATGGGGCCGATAAGGAATCGCGTGTTTTCCAACCCGGCAGCGCGAAAATCGCGTTTGGAGAACATGGCCGCGTGGAACTCCAATCCCCGGTGATTCATATACCGGCGGGCGCCTCGTGTTTGACGAAACTGCGCTTGGCCTCGGAACCGCCTGGGGCGCGCGTCAGCATCGCCTTGCATGACAACGATACGGGCCGCGCCACGGCGGTTCAGCAATCGCTGGTGGCGGATTCGGAAGAACAGCAGATTTCCTTGATCGCCAGGCCGGAACCTGCATTGAAAGACCGATACTATTTTGTGTTGACCGCGGAGGGGCAGAGCACCACCCTTTGGCTGGATCGCCTGAAGTTGCTGTACACCACAGACCAGCCGCCTCTGGAATGGGGGCTGACAGGAAGTTACAATCTGAGTTTTGTGCTCGAACCGGAAGCGCCTTGGGGCGTGGTGACCGGCGATGCGCCGCTGCGCGTGCGGGCGAGGATTGCCGGGGAAATCCCGGAGCAGACAATACTGACCCTGCGGGTTGTTCACACGGCGGGCAAGAGCAGGGTCTTGCCGGAAATTGAATTGGAGGCGGGCCGATACTGCGAGAAAACAATTGAAATAACGGGCGACGCCGCGCAGCCTTTCGGCATGTTGCGGATTGAGGGAACAGTTCGCAGCAGAAAAGGGGGAGGATATGCGGAAGCCGAGACCCTGCTGGCGCGCGTGCCGGAACCCGTTCCGGGGCCGCTGCCGGACTCGCCCTTCGGTATCCATGTTTCGTTGCGGGAGCCTGATCTCGAAGCGGTGGCGCGGCTGGGCTACAAATGGTGCCGCATCCACGACGCGAGCGCCATCACCAAGTGGGGGTATATCGAGCCGGAACCGGGGCAATGGATATGGCACGACGATCGGGTGGCGCTGGCGCACAAGCATGGCCTGCACATTCTCGGCATGCTGGACAGCGCGCCGCCGTGGGCGTCCGGCGCGGATCAGGACGGTTACTTCCGCGTCTATCACGCGCCGAAGAACATCGCGGACTGGCGCAACTATGTTCGCACAGTCGTCACGCATTACCGGGGCAAAATTGACCAGTGGGAGGTGTGGAACGAGCCGTGGGACATGTTCCGCTTTTTCCAGGGCGGCACGCCGCAGTTGTATGTCCAACTGCTCAAGGCGGCATACGAGGAGGCCAAGGCGGCGAACCCCGAGTGCGTCCTCCTGGGGATTGACACCTATCCGCCGCTGTGGGACATGGCCGTGCTCGCGCTGGGCGCGTATCCTTACTATGACGCGCTTTCCTGGCATCGTTACGATCCCAACCTGCCGGGCCGGCCCGGCGATTCCTTTGCGCGGGTCTCAGCGCGCCTCAACGCGGAACAGGCCAAGTACGGGCCGCCCAAGCCGCTCATCTTTTCCGAGGGCGGCCCGGACGTGACGCTCTATCACGGGTCCTTTTTCTCCTTTGCCGATCCGGCTGTCGTGGGCGATTGGTCGCGCGGGGCCGACCTCTATCCCCGTATGTTTCTCAGCGCCATTGCGGCGGGCAACAAACGTTTCTTCGCCTATTCCGTGCATTCGCAACCACGCCACGGTCAGTCCACGCACATGCTGATCGAACCGGGCTACCTGCTGCGCCCCATGCACGCGACACTGGCTGCGCTGGCGCATTTCATCGAAGGGGCGCAGTTTGAACGACGCACCGCACCCGCGCCCGACATTTCCGCGCTCGTTTTCCGTCAGAACAATCCCCGGCCCTATGCGGACGCCCCCAGCACGGTGGTTGTGCTGTTTACCGACGGCGAAAACCCGGAACCCCTGCCGCGCCCCATCCCGGAATCCGTACGATGTTACGACCGCTGGGGCAATCGAATCCCGGCGCGCAAGCACGCCGCGCGTGGCCTGACCTATCTGGTCGCAAATCAAGACGCGGCGGAGGCGTTGCTGGAAGCCGTCGCGGACGCCGCGCCGGAATCGCTGGTCATCCACGAGAGTCCCCGCGCCCTGCTGGAAGCAACGGTGGCCGCAATGAAAACAGCGCCGGACACGCCGTTATGGCCCCTGCTGAGCGCGCAGGCGTCTTTGCTGGTCCGGGGCGGTGAAAAGGACGCACATATGGCCAACCTGGCGGAATTACGCAGCAATGCTGCGTGTCTGGTGAGATTCCGGCTGCCCCAAGACGCGCGGGTGGCGGATTTCACGGAACGTCCCGCAGGACCGTTCACTATCGGCGCAGCGGTGATCGCAGCCGACGACCAGGCATGGTCCGCTGTCTATGCGGCGACACAGGACGGCCTTGGGAACTCGTGGCGATTGCTTTGGCTGGCGATGGCGCCAAAGACGGGAGGCTCTTCTGAGGGATCCTCCCCTGTGCGTCGCGACGCCGTGACCGATGTCGTGAAGTTGTGGGAAAAGGCGCTGATAGAGGCGCACACCCGCGACCTGCACGCAAATCTTTACGACGGTCCTTGCAGCATGGCATCCGCCACGCTGAACGGCGAGTATTTCGTCTTTGACGACCCGCAGTACCTCATCACGATGATGAACACCGCGGTGCTGTGGGGGCCGGCCCAGGCTTCTGCCATGACCTTTGATCAGGTCATTGTCAGCGGTCCCCTGGCGTTGGTCATCGGTCGCTGGGACATCGCCTCGCTCGCGTTCGGTTTTGGCGAATACGGCATCGCGGCGGCCCTGATCGAAGTGGACGGCGTCTGGCGCATCGTTGCGATGTGTGCGGGATCGTGAACGCGCATCACCCCGCGCATCATGCTATGCTGTGTTATGAAAAACCACCGCAGAAGGAGTGACCCATGCCTGCGCAAAACGCCCGGGATGTGAAGGGGCTGATTTTCGATATCCAGCGCTTCTGCATCCATGACGGGCCGGGCATTCGCACCACGGTTTTCCTGAAAGCCTGTCCGATGCGCTGCATCTGGTGCCACAACCCCGAATCCATCTCCTGGCAGCCGTTGCTTTCTTACACGTCCGCGCTATGCATCGGGTGCGGGGCATGTGCGCGGGTATGTCCGCGCACTGCGCACACGGTTGACGATCAAGGTCATGTCTTCGACCGGAACCGCTGCATCGTCTGCGGCGCCTGCGCGGAGGAATGCCCCTCCGGGGCGCTGTACATGGCAGGTTATGAAATCACCGTGGGGGAAGCATTGCGGGAGGCGTTCCGCGACAAGCCGTTCTACGACAATTCCGGCGGCGGCATCACGCTCTCCGGCGGCGAACCCCTGATGCAGATTGATTTTACGGAGGCATTCTTACAGGCTGCCGGCGAGGAGGGACTACACCGGTGCGTGGACACCTGCGGCCATGCCGAACCCGCGCGCCTGCTCCGCATTCTGCCGCATACCGACTTGTTCCTCTATGACATCAAGGAAACAAATCCCCGATTGCACCGGCAATGGACCGGCGTGGACAACCGCCTCGTTCTTGACAATCTGCGCCTGATCCATGCACAGGGCGCACGCATTCGCCTGCGTTGTCCCATCGCGCCGGGATACAACGATCGCGAGGACCATTTCGCAGGATTGGCGGCGCTATGCCGGGAATTGCCCGATATTGAAGGCATTGAAATCATCCCCTATCACGACTACGGCGAAAGCAAACTGGAACGATTCGGGTTTGCGTCCAAGGAGCGTGCATCAGCCGCACCCCCGGACGTCGCCACCGTGGCGGCTTGGGCGAGGCGCCTGCGCGCGCTGGGCGCGCGGGTTGTCAACGAAGGGGCATAGTATTGGGCGGCTTGTCGCCTGGGCGTCCAGGCAAGCCTGGACGCACAAAAGCGGTGGCAAGCCACCGCAGTCCAAAGAACCACCATGGAGATTTGAGCCATTATCATGGATGATGGGGGAGGCGAAAGCCTCCTAAGTTCATGTATTCGTAAATACGATGACGCGTTTTGTGGACAGCACATATACGTAAGCCTGTCATTACAGAATA
>CAZLII010000019.1:0-12702 GCA_964559065.1 uncultured Nitrospirales bacterium
GATACCCTGTTCAATGCGATTGTCGCCCTGCTCAAGGGCGACGCGCTGGCCCTGCCGTATGAACTCATCAAATACGACTGATAGGAGGTGAACGCACCATGGCGAAAACGGCGACACAAGGCAAACGTAAGATCACCATTAATCCCGTCACGCGCGTCGAAGGCCACGGAAAGGTGACGCTTCACCTCGACGATGCGGGCCATGTCGAACAGGCCCGCTTCCACATCATCGAGTTCCGCGGCTTCGAGCGCTTCGTGCAAGGGCGTTTCTACTGGGAGGCCCCGACCATCGTGCAGCGCCTGTGCGGCATCTGCCCGGTGAGCCATCATCTTGCCGCGTCCAAGGCGATGGATGTCATCGTCGGCGCGGACAAGATCACGCCCACCGCGGAAAAGATGCGGCGGCTCATGCACTACGGACAGACCTTCCAGTCACATGCGCTGCACTTCTATCACCTGTGCTCCCCCGACCTGCTCTTCGGGTTCGACGCGCCGGTCGAGAAGCGGCATGTCATCGCGGTCATTGAAGCGTTCCCAGAAACGGCGACCCACGCGGTCCTCATGCGCAAGTACGGCCAGGAAATCATCAAGGCCACCTGCGGCAAGAAGGTCCATGGCACCGGCTCCATTCCCGGCGGCATGAACAAGAATCTCAGCATCGAAGAACGCGATGTATTCCTCAAGGACATTGACACGATGCTGGAATGGTCCATCGAGGCGCTGAATCTCTGCAAGAAGATCACCTTGGAAAAGAAGGATGTCCTGCTGCCTTTCGGGGCCTTCGATTCCAACCATGTCGGCATTGTTCGCGAAGACGGCTGCCTGGACCTCTACGACGGAAAACTGCGCGCGAAGGCCGCCGACGGCGCGGTCATCTTCGATCAGATCGTCCCGGCCGATTACCTCGACTACATCGCGGAGGAGGTGCGCCCCTGGAGTTACATGAAGTTTCCGTACATCCGGTCCTTGGGCAAAGAGAAGGGCTGGTACCGCGTCGGGCCGCTCGCGCGCATCAATGTCTGCGACTACATTGACACGGCCATCGCCGAGAAGGAACGCCAGGAATTCATGGCGCTGGGCGGCGGCAAGCCGATCAATGCGAGCATGGCCTATCACTGGGCGCGGATGATCGAACTGGTGCATTCCGCGGAGAAAATCAAGGAACTGCTCAACGACTCGGATCTGCAGGGTAACAAACTGCTCACTTCCGGCAAGCGCCGCAACCGTGGCGTCGCATGGATTGAAGCGCCGCGCGGCACCCTCTTCCACCACTACGAGGTGAACGATCAGGACCAGATCACCCTCGCGAACCTCATCGTATCCACCACCAACAACAACGAGGCCATGAATCGTGTGGTGCAGGTGGTCGCGAAACAGTACCTCGAGGGCAAGGAAATTACAGAAGGGCTGCTCAATCACATCGAGGTGGGCATCCGCGCCTATGATCCCTGCCTCAGTTGCGCCACCCACGCGCTCGGTCAGATGCGCCTGCATGTGCAACTGGTCGGCGCGGACGGCATGGTGCTGGATGAGAAATATCGCGGGTGAGCGCAATGCCGGGCAAGGGCGTCCTGATGATAGGTTACGGCAATCCGGGTCGCCGCGATGACGGCTTGGGGCCGGTCCTCGCTGAAGAATTGGAGGTGTTAGGCCTGCCCGGTGTTGACACCGACGCGACGTATCAGTTGAATATCGAAGACGGCGCGGCAATCGCCGCGTACCGGAGGGTGATCTTCGCCGACGCCAGTGTGGACGCGGCGGAACCCTTCGAGTGGCGGCGCATCGCCGCCGCGCCCGAAATTGCGTTCAGCAGCCATGCGGTGTCGCCGGAGGCGGTCCTGGCGATCTGTGAAGAACATTTTCGCAGCAGCCCGGAAGCATGGGTGCTGGCGATTCGCGGATATGACTTTGAATTCGCCGAAGGCCTTTCGCCCCAGGCGCGCGAAAATTGCAACGAAGCGCTGGACTTTGTGCAGGCGCTAATACGCTTTTGGAGGGAAGAGACCATGGAATCCAAGAAAAAGACCATTCTCGCCATTGATGACGATCCGGATATCCGGGCCGCGCTGCGCGTGGTGCTGGAGGCCGCGGGTTTCTCCGTGGGCGAGGCGGCCAACGGCGAAGAAGGGCTGGAAGTGGCCAACCGCATCAAGCCCGATGCGGTCATCTGCGACCTCATGATGGAGACTGTTGACTCCGGCAGCACCGTCGCCCTGAAACTCAGGGAATCCGGCTACGACGGCCCCGTCTACATGCTGAGTAGTGCAGGCGACGCCGTCCAGTACAACTTGGATGCCCGCGCCCTTGGTCTCTCGGGCATCTTTCAGAAGCCCATTGAGCCCAAAACTCTGGTGAAAACGCTCAAGGCCGAACTGCTGGGCGAGTAACTACAAACGAAGTTGTTGACGAAACGACGGATCATTGCGCACAGCGACGCTGTTGTGTGCAATGATCCCGTTTTTTATTGCATTGAGCAAATTGTGTAAAATTACCGAATAATCCTGATTTTATATTGATTTTCGCAGCGCCTGGAGTGTAAAATTAAAAGGAAACAGGCAAAACAGGAATTTTTCAAGGCGCTTTGGGCATTTATTTCTACGGCGCTTTAGCACTACATGGGACTGAACGGGACTCTCTGGATTCCTTCGCAAATGATGGTTGCGCCGGAAAGAAGGCAGGTATGTTGGGCACGACAAACAGTACGATGATTGATGCGGAACGCATTCACGGGGTCTTGGAACGTCGGGCAGACCCCGACGCGACGCATGTGCGCGAGGTATATGCGAAGGCACTGGAACTGAAAGGACTGGACGAAAACGATGTCGCCCTGCTGGCATCCGTGACCGCCCCGGAATTGCTGGAAGAATTGTTCCACACCGCGCGCCAAGCAAAAGAAGAGATTTACGGGCGTCGTCTTGTGCTCTTCGCCCCGTTGTATGTATCCAATCTCTGCGGCAATGAATGCAGTTATTGTGCCTTCCGGGTCAGCAACAAGGCGTTGAAACGGCGCGCACTGCGCCCGGAGGAAGTGGCGCGGGAAACGCGCATCCTCATCGAACAGGGCCACAAACGCGTCCTGCTTGTTGCGGGCGAGGCCTATCCCCAGGAAGGCTTTTCCTACATTCTCAAATGCATCGAGACGGTCTACAGCATTAAAGATGATAAGGGAGAAGTCCGGCGCGTCAATGTCAATGTGGCCCCATTAACAGTCGCGGAGTTCAAGGAACTTAAAGCCGCGAAGATCGGCACCTACCAGTTGTTTCAGGAAACCTATCATCGGCCCACCTACGAGCGGGTGCATCTGGCGGGCAAGAAACGGGACTATGACTGGCGGGTCACCGCCGTGGACCGCGCCATGCAGGGCGGCATTGACGATGTCGGCGTGGGGGTGCTGTTCGGCCTTTACGACTGGCGTTTCGAGGTGCTCGCGCTCATGCAGCATATCGCGCATCTGGAAGCGCAGTTCGGCGTGGGTTGCCACACCATCAGCGTGCCGCGCATCGAACCGGCCTTCGGCGCACCGGTTTCCGAACGGCCGCCCTACCCCGTAAGCGACGTGGATTTCAAAAAAGTCATCGCCATCCTGCGCCTTGCGGTGCCTTACACCGGCATCATCATGTCCACCCGAGAAACCCCGGAAATGCGCCGGGAAACCTTTGCGCTGGGGGTCTCGCAGATTTCCGCGGGCAGCCGCACCAACCCCGGCGGCTACAACGAAGACGGCGAACAGTTCGACGGCAGCCAGTTTTCACTTGGCGACCATCGCAGCCTCGACGATGTGATTCGTGACATTGCCGGGCTGGGTTATATTCCTTCCTTTTGCACCGGCTGCTACCGGCTCGGGCGCACCGGCGAAGACTTCATGGATTTGGCCAAGCCCGGCCTCATCAAGAATTTCTGCGAGGTGAATGCCCTGAGCACCTTCGTCGAATACCTCATCAACTATGCCGGATCGCAAACGAAGGAAGCCGGAGAACGGTGTATCGCGCAGATTCTGGACGCGATGCCTGCTGCGCGGCGCAAACGCGCGGAATCGCTGATGGACCGCGTACGCGCCGGTGAAAAGGATGTTTATGTATGACCATGCCCGCCTACGGGAGTGCGGGCGTCTACTTTCCCCTGCTGCACAAACAATGCAATACTTGGTGGTTCAGCGCGCTGTGGGCGGCTGTGCCCGGATGTTTAATTGCGTGGAATTGGTCATTAACCGGAAGGAATGGGGACAATGAAGAAGAAGCATGTAATTCTCGGCGTACACATTCAGGATAGGGCCAAAGACGCCGTCAAGGTGCAGAAAGTGCTCTCGGAAAACGGCTGCATCATCAAGACGCGCCTGGGGCTGCACGAAATCAGCGAAGATTTCTGCGCGATGGGCGGCGTGGTGCTGTTGGAACTGGTCGGCGATGACAAGGCCTGCAACGCTCTCCAGAAAGCCCTGACGGGGATGAAGGGCGTGGAGGTCAAGAAAATGGTGTTTACGCACCGATAACAGAGTCTCATGACAGACAAGCGGCTGCGGATAGAGGGCGATCTTCTCGGCGAACGGGAGGTGGATGAGGATGCCATGCACGGCATTCACACGGTCCGCGCGTTGGAGAATTTCCTCCTGGCAGGGCGTCCGGCGCATCCGGAATTGACGCGCGCCTACGGCGCGGTGAAACTCGCCTGCGCGCGCGTCAACCGCGACTTGGGCGTCTGGGAAAAAGACCCGGCGAAAGCCGAGGCGATTTGCCGCGCCTGCGGGGAAATGGCCCACGGCCAATGGGACGAGGCGGTGCGGGTGGATGCGCTTCAGGGGGGCGCGGGCACCAGCGCCAACATGAACGTCAATGAAGTCATCGCCAACCGCGCCCTGGAAGTTCTCGACCTCCCGCATGGCGCCTATGATCGGGTGTCGCCGACGGATGATGTCAACCGGCACCAATCCACGAACGACACCTATCCCACTGCGCTGAAACTGGCCGCCATCCGCCTATTGCGCCGCCTGGAAGAACGCACGGTGATGCTCCAGGAAGCCTTCCAAGCCAAGGAAAAAGCCTTTGCGCATGTGGTCAAAGTGGGGAGGACCCAGTATCAGGATGCCGTACTGACAACGCTTGGCCGTGAGATGGGCGCCTACGCCGAGGCCTTCGGCCGCGACCGCTGGCGCATCTATAAATGCGAGGAGCGCCTGCGCGTGGTCAATCTTGGCGGCACCGCCGTCGGCACCGGCATTGCCGCGCCACGAGATTACATCTTCCGCGTGGTCGAAGTGCTGCGCGAGATTACCGGCATCGGTTTTGCCCGCGCGGAAAACCTCGTGGACGCCACGCAGAATTGCGACGTATTCGTGGAGGTATCCGGCATTCTCAAAGCATGCGCCACGTCGTTGATCAAGGTTTGCACTGACCTGCGCTTGATGTCGTCCGGGCCGGAGGCCGGACTGGGGGAGATTCGCCTGCCCGCGATGCAGGCAGGCTCGTCTATCATGCCGGGCAAGGTCAACCCTGTAATTCCCGAGGCGGCGACCCAGGCGGCCATGCTCGTTATGGGCTACGATCATGCGCTGGGCATGGCCTGCGCCATGGGCAGTCTGGAGTTGAACCCATTTCTCCCCCTCGTCGCGGAATGCCTGCTGACCAGTTGCCAGTTGCTGGAACGCGCCTGCGAAACGCTGGCGCTCCGCTGCGTGGCCGGTATCGAGGCCGACGAAGCGCGTTGCCGCGCACACGTGGAAGGTTCCACGGCCACCGCCACGGCGCTGATCCCCGCCATCGGCTACGAACGCGCCTGTGAGGTCGTCCGCCGCGCCAAGGAAAGCGGACAAAGCATCCGGGAAGTCGTGGTCGCCGAAGACATTCTGGATGAAAACGCCTTTAATGGTCTCATTGCGCCCGAAGCGGTCTGCCGCCTGGGCATGCCCGGACTGCCGCCACGCTGAGGAGATAATCCGATGCAATCTACGCCAAAATCCATGCGACTGCACATCGGCCTCTTCGGACGGCGCAATGTCGGCAAGTCCAGCCTGCTGAACGCGATTACCCGCCAGCAGGTTTCCATCGTCTCCGATTTCGCGGGCACCACCACCGACCCGGTGGAAAAACCCATGGAACTGCTCCCACTGGGACCGGTGCTGTTCATTGACACTGCGGGCATTGATGACATGGGCGCGCTGGGAGAACTTCGCATTCAGAAGACCCGACAGGTCTTCGACCGCACGGACCTGGGGGTGCTCGTGGCGGAAGCCGGAACCTGGGGCGCTTTTGAAGAGGAAATCCTGCGCGCCCTGCGCGAACGCAAGACCCCCGTGATCGTCGTCTTCAACAAAGCCGACCAGGGCCAGCCAGCAGATGCCGTCATACAGGCACTCAATGGGGAAAAAACCCGATGGGTGCAGACCATCGCCTCAGAAGGCCGGGGCATCTTGGAATTCCGACAGGCGCTTCTGGATGCCGCGCCGGAAGATTTCGTCAACAATCCGGCCATTCTGGGCGATCTGGTCGGCCCCGGGGAAATGGCCGTGCTGGTCGTTCCGATTGACAAGGAGGCGCCCAAGGGACGGCTTATTCTGCCCCAAGTCCAGTCCATCCGCGATTTGTTGGATTCTGACGCTTTTTGCATGGTTGTGAAAGAACGCGAATTGCGCACCGCCTTGGACCGACTCAAGACCCCGCCGAAACTGGTGGTCACGGATTCCCAAGCCTTCCTGAAAGTAGCGGCAGATGTGCCGGATAGCATCCCCTTAACAAGTTTTTCCATCCTTTTTGCGCGTTTTCGTGGCGACCTGACCACTCAGGTGATCGGCACCTTGGCCATTGACCGGCTCCATACGGGAGATCGGATTCTGGTCGCGGAGTCGTGCAGTCATCATCCCATCGCTGACGACATCGGCCGGGTCAAGATTCCCCGGTGGCTGACGCAATATGTTGGCGGAAAACTCCATTTTGACCACGTACAGGGGCATGATTTCCCTGAAAATCTGCCCGAATACAAATTGGTGATTCATTGCGGGGCCTGCATGACGAATCGGCGGGCCATGCTGCGCCGAATCATGCGCTGTCGGCAGGCGGGGGTGCCGGTCAGCAACTATGGCCTGACCATCGCCTACAGTCTCGGCATATTCGAGCGCGCGTTGCAGCCGTTTCCCGCAGCCTTAGAGGCATATCATGCGGAGAAAGCGCGACTGGCCGGAGGACCGGGTGGCGCGCCGCCCGAACCGGACACGGGCGCATCCGACCATGTGTGCATCCGGTCATGATCAAGGGAGTGCATCGCATGCATTTGAGTGAAGAGGAAATTCTCTACTGGCTCAAAGAGGATGTCACAAGCCGTTTGAAGGCCTTGTACGAGGAAGCCGACCGTGTACGCCGGGAAAATGTGGGGGATGCGGTGCATCTGCGTGGGTTAATCGAAATATCGAACATCTGTGCGCGGGAATGCGGCTATTGCGGCCTGCGCGCCGACAATCAAGGCGTGGAACGCTACCGCATGTCACGGGAGGAAATCCTGCAATGCGCCCGGCAGGCTGTGGAGTACGGCTACGGCACCGTGGTGATGCAGTCTGGCGAGGACTACGGCATCACCCGCGAATGGATGTCCGACCTGATTCGCGCCATCAAGACCGAGACCCCGCTGGCGGTCACGCTCAGCCTGGGGGAGCGGCCCGATGAAGACCTGACCGCATGGCGTGAGGCGGGCGCAGACCGCTACCTCCTGCGCTTTGAAACTTCCGACCCGGACTTGTACCGGCTTATCCATCCCGCGCCCAAGGGACGCCCCGCCCGGAACCGCATTGCGATGCTGCGGCAGCTGCGCGAACTGGGTTACGAAGCCGGAAGCGGCGTCATGGTGGGCATTCCCGGCCAGACCTGCGCATCGCTCGCGCATGACATCGCATTGTTTCAGGAACTGGACCTCGACATGGTCGGCGTCGGCCCCTATATTGCCCACCCCGCGACGCCTTTGGGGTCCGGCGCGACGCTTCCGGCTGCGCCCGCAGGCGAACAAGTGCCCAACTCTGAGGAGATGACCTACAAGGTGGTGGCGCTCACGCGCCTCGCCTGCCCCCAAGCGAACATCCCCAGCACTACGGCCTTGGCAACGCTCAATCTGGCGCAAGGGCGCGAACTGGGCCTGCAACGCGGCGCAAACGTCGTCATGCCCAACCTGACCCCGCCGCAGTACCGCGTCTTGTATGAGATATACCCGGCGAAGGCGTGTATCCAGGAAGATGCCGTTGCGTGTCACACCTGCATGAAGGCGCGAATTCGGTCCATCGGCCGCACTGTGGGCGCCGGGCCCGGCAGCCGCCAAAGAAACGGGGAGAAGACGTAGAACGGCCGTTGGCGATGTGGACGAAGTGGGCTATGGGGACAGGGACAACGAAAGCACGAGGACAACAATATTACCCGGGAAAAACGTGTTGAAGCGAAAACATGTTGATCTGATCGACAATCTCCACGTCGTCCACCACGTCCGCTTTGTCCACATATAGAATAATGCGCCGATCCGCATTTCTCCCGCTCAGGCCCGCTCAGAACCGCAACGCTCCCAGCCGCACCATGGCCACGTCTGGCGATCGGGGCGCGGGAACGAGCGCGTAGTGCCCTTCTTCGGAGAGGATAAGTCCCGGCTTGACGCCGCTGTCGAGGAAGGTCAACTGCATTCTGGAATGCGGCGGGGCTGCATCAATCGCCCAGACTTGCAGGCGATTGGCGTGGTCCGGGGCCAGCGTTACGCAATAATCGCCCTGCGGCCGCCATACCGCTTCTTCGCCCGGACCTAACTCGGCGATCGTCGCCCCGTCGGCAAGGCTGATTTGGCGAATCACGCGCATGCCATCCCCGGATTCCACAGCACAAAGAAGGCTTTGTCCGTCGGGATGGAAGGGTGATCGGGCGATTCGAATGTCACCGTCCAGCAAACGCCTGCTCTCCATGCGCATCCCCTGGATTTCACCCAGCCACAGTTCGTTCCGGCCATGCGATTCTCCGCAGAGATAGGCAACGGCGCCACCCTCCGCGCGAAGCGCGACATGGTGAATGGGAGTGGCGTGCGCGGCCAACTCAGTATTCTTTGATATATCCTCCAGAGCAGCGGTCTCAATGGCCCAGCGACTTGCATCAATCCGGCGGACCAGCATTATGTCGCCGCCGTCCGGCAACGCCGCAAGCCCTGTTGCCGGAAAATCTGCAATCGTGCGCACCGCGCCGCCGGTCAATCCCAGAAATACGGTTCTTGTCCCGGTGGCGAGATATGCGCCCGGCTCCCCGCTGTCTGCGGCTCCGCCTGCGAGCAAGCGAAACGACGCGGCATGGCCATCGGGCAGGGGCGGCAACACGATGGCGGCATCCTGAACGGACGGATTCGCTACGGCGATCATGCGTTGGCCCTGTCGCGGAGTATTAGGCAATCCCGTAAATTCGACCACGGCATCCGCAAAGCCGCCCGCCCAATGTATGCCGGCGACCTCAAAATCGGACAGGGAAAAATGGGCCACCATGACGGCGGCGGTTTCTTTCTTGAATCGCGCCACGGGCGGGGCGTGGAACCAGCGGCTTGCATCCTGGGACACAGTCAACGCCGGGAAGATGCCACTGCGCGCGGCAATCATGCGTTCCGCCACAGGCTTCAGCAGCATTGCGGCGGAAGCCACGGCCAAGAGCAACGCGACGCCTGCAAAGGCGATGCGCGCTGTCTTTCCCAACCCGAACCAACCCCGACATAATCGGTCCAGGATTCTCGTCTTGGGACGCACCTCGGTGGTCGTTTCGCGACGCAACGCATGCGCGGGCGTGCGCGGCAGCGAACTGCGGAAGGCCGCGATGGCAGTGCTCATCTGGTCGGCCTGTTCATCCAGCGGCAGTCCTTGGAGCACACGCTCAATCGCATGCTGCAATACCCGTGCGTTTTTCGGGCGGTCCAGCGGGTTTTTCTCGATCATATGGGCGATGAGTCGCTCAACCGAATCGGGCGCGTCCGGGGCATAGGTCCGCAAGCGGGCCGGCGCCATGTGCGCAATTTTCTGTACCAGTTCCACCGGGTTGGCTGCCTCAAATGGCAGTCTGCCGGAGATGCACTGGAACAGCAACACGCCAAGCGAATAGATGTCGCTGGCGGGGGAGACCTCTTTGTTCCGGCAACGCTCCGGGCACATGTATTGCGGCGTGCCCAGCCGCGTTCCGTCCTGCGTGAGTTGGGAGGATGCGTTGAGGATTTTCGCGATGCCGAAATCCGTCACATGCGCCTTGCCGGTCTTGTCAATAATGATGTTCGCGGGCTTGATGTCGCGGTGAATGATCAGGGCGTCATGGGCGCAGGCCAATGCGGCGGCGACCTGCGCGCCGATTTCCAGGGCTTCGCGCCAGGGCATGGGACCCTTGGCTGTCAACATATCGCTGAGAGAGACGCCCTCAATGAACTCCATGGCGATATAGGGAATCCTGCCCACTGTTCCCACGGAATACACGCGAACGATATTGGGATGGTCCAGTTGCGCAAAAGCCTTTGCCTCTTGCTTGAACCGGGCGATGATCTGGGACTGCGCGCGGAATTCATCCCGCAGGATTTTCAGCGCCACCGTCCGGCCGAGGGTCACATCCACGGCGCGATAGACCACGCCCATCCCGCCCGACCCGGTAGTCTCCAGAATCTCATAGCCGCCGAAGACATAGCGTTCTTTGGCCTGGCTGATGCCTCTGCTCATATCGTCAGTGCTCCCGGCGGCGATGAGTTATGCCGCAAACAAAACCATGCTTAAATCCACGAATACAATGTGCTGTGCCCCCGGCGCGCCGGTTACTGCGGTCGTCCAGCGACCGTCACGGGACACAGCCCCGCCACCTTGCACGCCTTCCGGCAATCGGGTAATTCGACGGCGCGGATACGGCGCGGCGTATGCAACCGCCCAGAGTTGGTCTCTGCTCGTCTCCGGATCATATGCGGTAAGAATGAGATAGCGCCCCGTGGGGTGCCAGCATTCCGGGGAAATCCTGCCTTCGCCAATCCGGGCTTCGGTTTCACCGGTATCGGTGCGAATCAACGAGACATGGTCCGCGCCGCCGGTTGTCGTGTGGTGCACCGCGATAATGGGTGCGCCGGGGTGAAACGCGGCGGAGTCACCGATCCGGCCCGAGGCGATCAATCGCATATTCCGCGCCGTCCCCCCAGATGCGGTCACCCAGAGTTCTTTGTTGCCATCGTCTTTGCGGCGCATATAGGCAATTTCCGCGCCGTCCGGCGCGTATTGCGCCGTGCCGGGGATGATGGGGAGTCCCGGCGCGGCGACGCGCACCCCGCCCTCATCGGGCGATGCGCCGGAAATCTCGGTTTCCACCAGATAATTGGCTCGGGCCGCTGCATCCCATAACAGCAGGCAGACGGTGCGCCCGTTGGGATGCAGCGCGACCCCGCCGATCGCGGCGTTTTTCCAAGGGGCTTCCAGCAAAGGCGCGGCATCCTCGATCACTGCCCGATGTAACACGCTGCGACGCGGGGCGGCTTCGTTCAAGCGTTGGGCCGCTGTGTACAACACGCCGCCGGCACGGTCTTCCGACGCGGACAGATATTGCACGGGTAACGCGCCGTGGAACGGCGCAGACTCCGGACAATCGGGAATCCCGCCGGAAATCACCAGGGGGATGCGTCCCCGCCAGTATCCGGCATCCATGATGGGGCTTGTCGGTGCGCGCAGGCTCCAGGCGCTTTCCGTGATTGGATTGATCGCAAGCAATCCGCGCGCGCCATGCGTCATGGACCCCGGTAGGCCGTCCAGTTCCGCGACCACAACCGGGCTTTTGCCGACCCATTTCAGTCCGCTCACCATCCACGGCGCGGGCGGCAACGCCGCCGCGATACCGTCGTCCAGCGGCCGAAACGCAATATCCAGCATCGGCGCGGCACGGGAAACTTCCGCCGCGCCCACGTAGCGCCAATAGCCCGCCCCGGCAAACGCCGTGATCAGCATCAGCGCCACCGCAATTTTGGAATACACGCTGATGGGCAGCCAGTAACGCCGCCGCTGATAGGTGAGTTTGGGACGGGTGCGCATTCGGGAAAGAGGCGTTGGCGTGTCCGCCCGCAGTGTCCGGGGCCGCGTTTCCTCGCGGATAAAGGCATTCAAGGCCTCCGGCAAGGCCGAAGCGCCGCCGTTTTCTTTCTGGAGTCTGCGGATTTGTTCGCAGACATGCTTCGCCGAGGGTGGTCGTTTGGCGGGGTCTTTTTCGAGCAGGTGCGCCACCAGCCGGGCCACATCGTCGGGAATCGCCGGGTCCAACTGCGACAAACGCGGCGGCTGTTCCGTCATAATGCTGTTCATGAGCGCGACGGTGGACCGCCCGGAAAAAGGCATTCGCCCGGAAAGCATCTGATAGAGGGTGACTCCCAGCGAGAACAAATCACATGCAGGGCCGATATCCTTCACGCCCATGCACTGTTCCGGAGACATGTAATCCGGTGTGCCGATGATTTGCACCAGGCCGCCGCCATTCGCAGCGCCTTCTCCGACCTCGCTGTCTTCTTCACAGGCATTGGCGATGCCGAAATCTGTCAGCCGCACCCGGCCTTGGTGATCAAGCAGAATATTGGCAGGCTTCACATCCCGATGCACGATACCATGCGCATGCGCGCAGGCCAGCGCCTCGGCCACCTGATGCGCGATGTGCAGGGCGTTCTGCCATTTCATCGTCGCGCCCCGACGCCGCAAAAACCGGTCCAGCGGCTCGCC
>CAZLII010000019.1:12712-16100 GCA_964559065.1 uncultured Nitrospirales bacterium
TTCCACGTACTCCATCACAATATACGGCGTGCCTTGGCGGATGCCCGCTTCGTACATCGCCACGATGTTCGGATGACGCAACGGGGCCGCTGCCTGCGCCTCCCGCTGAAAGCGGCGCACTTGGTCCGGATTGCGCGCCAGACTGCCCAGCAGCACTTTCAGCGCCACGGGCCGCCCAAGCGCTTCATCCCGCGCCAGATAGACCGCGCCCATCGCGCCGCGACCGATCAGGGCCTTGACCGCGTAATTGCCCAGGGACTTCCCAATAAGAGATGCCTGCCCACTGCCAGACGCCACCATGGATAGTGCTCCAATCTCCCAATTATTCCCCTATATGGTATTATAAGGAGAAGATAGCACGAAATATCAGTTTTGTCAAGAGTTTATTTCTGATGAATACTGAGACAGCGCGCAGCATATAAACCCACAGATTTGACGCAGGCCTTTTTATTTCAGGGACAGCCGGCCATGTGGTTTTGCTTCTGTCATTTCGAGGGAGCGTAGCGACCGAGAAATCTTGGCTTGGGGTGAAGATTTCTCGCTATGCTCGAAATGACAACGTTATCCCCTGTCATTTCGAGGGAGCCTAGCGACCGAGAAATCTTGGCTTGGGGTGAAGATTTCTCGCTACGCTTGAAATGACAACGCTATCCCCTGTCATTTCGAGGGAGCGTAGCGACCGAGAAATCTTGGCTTAAGGTGAAGATTTCTCGTTACGCTCGAAATGACAACGCTATCCCCTGTCATTTCGAGGGAGCCTAGCGACCGAGAAATCTTGGCTTAAGGTGAAGATTTCTCGCTACGCTCGAAATGACAACGCTATCCCCTGTCATTTCGAGGGAGCCTAGCGACCAAGAAATCTTGGCTTAAGGTGAAGATTTCTCGTTACGCTCGAAATGACAACATTACGCTCGAAATCTCAATGCTGCCTTTAAAATTTCCGCATTTTAATCGTTAACGAGAGAGGCGAAGCCTCATGTCCGGCTGTCCCTGAAACATTCAGACCTCAACTACTGCGTCAGATTTCCCAAGAGCACAAGTTGGGCCTCGTCGCTCTCATTAAGGACCCTGGCGCCGCCACGAAGACGGCATCCCGTCACGGACACCGCCTTGGCTTTCCCCTCGACGAGGATTTGCGTCTTGCGGGGATGGAAGAAATCGCAGGCAGAAATTAGCGCGGCCCCGCCGCTGATTCTTATGCACGGCGCTTCGGGGTCTATTACAGCCCAATTGGCAAAGTGGCACGCATTCAGCGTGACGGTGCCGTGCCCGTTGTTTACGACCTGTTCGTCGGTGCGCTTACTGGACCAGAATCCGCTGTTGGAGAACTTTACCGGGCCACGGTTACCGGGACCTATGATGACCGAGCCCATGATTTGCGCATTCGAGAAGGCTACGCCGGCGTGAGGCTGGCAGGCATCCACCTGGACCGCGACAGGGCAGATATCGGCCCCGCACTGGCTCAATACGGCGTTGCCCGTGCCGTGGCCCATATCGGCGAAGTGAAAGCCGATCTTCGGAAAGATACAGAAGCAGTCGCGCAGGTACTCCCAATCGGTCTTGCCAATCAGGAAGCCAACGAAGTGCTCTTCGAGATACGCGAAGAGCGTCTCGGGCTTGAAGTTGGCCGAGGGGTGATCCGCGCGTACCCAGGCATGGGGATTGAAATGGACGTTCTGAATGCGGCCGATGTCCGTGCATTGGTCAACGTAGACGCCCAGCCGCAACGGCTGGCCGAATACGTTCTCTATGAGATGCAACTCGTTGGGGTGCGTGCCAAAGTCGATCCCCTTGTAGGGATTGACCAGGGTTACGTCGCGCACCGAACAATGCATGCCCTCGCCTTGGATGCACCACGGGTACGGCTGGATGTCGGCGAGGGACTGATCGGGGTAGAAGATGGTGAGACCGCGCACGCCGCTACTTTGGTGCAGCATGATGAAGGGCGGCCCTTCCTCGGCGCCTTTGTTCGCTGTGGCATAGAGGAGGGTGCCCTTGCCGATGTCCGAATGATGGGGCGCCTCCCACACCCCACGCAACATGACGCCTTGGGGGATATCGAGGTTTCCCTCGAAGCGGTAAGTGCCCGCGGGAGCGTAGACAATGCCCCCTTTCCCGGCAGCCGCATCGAGCGCCGCTTGAAAGGCGCCGGTGTCATCCGTCTCGCCATCCCCCTTTGCTCCAAAGTCCATCACGCACGTGGTCCAGAGGGTTGTTGGGGCGACAGACGGCGCTTGAGCCTCGGCCGCGTGTGCGGCATGGCTGGCGAGCGTGTTCAGTAGGGCCATGATGAGTGCCAAGGCAAGAAGTGCCACTGTGTTCAAAATGCGTTTCATTCGAGGGCTCCGTTCAGTGTTTGCGATTTAAACCTGGACGTGTGCAGGTTGATTCTCCCCTGTCCCATGAGGGCTGCAAGGGGGGTGTCAGGCCCTTTGGCAGCGCCACAGGCGGATTTGATGCCGGCGGCCATAGGAGATACTACGGCCGCGGCGTTACGATCTGCCTTGCCCGGAGGCAAGATTCCCAGGACACTTGGCAGTTGTAGGGATTCGCCAGCAATAATGTCAGGCATCTTCACATGCTGGTTGCCACGGCGAGCAGGCATGCGTAGTAGCGCGACACGGGAGACTCGCCCGGATACCTGACGAATCCCACGTGGCCGTCCATGTAGAGCACATTGCCGCCGCCAGGAATATGATTGAAGTACTTCACTTCGGCGGCGCTGACGTCGTCTACCATAACGAATATCTCGGACTGCGCTTTCGCACTGGCGGCTGGATTGTTGATATCGGTGATGTAGAACCGCTCGATGCCTTCGCGCAGACGCCATGCCATCGTGTTACCGTTGCCGACAAGGTCCTTGCCAAAGAAGCCGGCTTCACCGCTTGAGGTCCAGGCATCATACGCAGTGAGGAGGTTTAGCAGTGCGTCAATGGCGTCCGGGTCCGTATAGTTGAAGACGGTGTTTACGGTGATGCCCGCATCGTTTTCATTGGTGGTGTTGGCCAGCAGTTTGCCTTTGACGTCAATGGCCCAGGCCAAATACAGGTAGTCCTGCGCCGCGATGTTGCAGACATTGACCTCTCCTGTAGCGGGATCGACGATGACGGTGGCTTCTTCACCCGTCGAGGAGGGGCAGAACAGCACGTTGACATCCGTAAGATATTCGGGATACACCTGCTCGCCGTCGAACATGGCGTCGAAACCCAACCGCGGACAGTTCCTTCCGCCGTGCCTCTGGTCTGGAAACAACCCGCCTTTGGACTCGTTGGCGTACATCTTCAACATGAGGCCCAGTTGCTTCAGGTTGTTCTGGCAACTTGCGCGGCGCGCGGCTTCCCGCGCACGCGCCAGCGCCGGAAGCAGGATGGCAGCCAGGATTCCGATG
>CAZLII010000020.1:0-15941 GCA_964559065.1 uncultured Nitrospirales bacterium
TGATTCTTATAATGCCCTCGGCTTTTCGCAAGTCATACTTGGGAACAAGCGGCCGAATATAGAAAAAGCACAGAGAACGAAGGAAGCCTGTTTCATGGGGAACTGTTCAAGAAGCGCGACCGTGGTACTTGGCATACTTGTTTCTTTGGCTTGTCGCGCAAGCATTGAAGAACCCGCAGGCAGTGTGGAACCGGCGGGCATCCCGATGCGCACACCTGCCATGTATTACGGGGATACCGATCACGGCGAACCCTTTGCCAAAGACCCCGCTGTGGTGCGTTTCAACGGTCGTTATCTCCTGTATTATTCCATGCGTCTGCCGGGGCGTTTCGGCATTGGCATTGCGGAAAGCGACGACCTGACCCACTGGCGCAAGATTGGGGAATTCGATACTGTCGCCGAGTACGAGCGAAAGGGAGTCGCGGCACCCGCCGCCCTGGTGCATGAAGGAAAGGTGCATCTCTTTTATCAGCCCTATGGAAACGGCCCCAGGGACGCCTTGTGTCACGCCGTTTCCGAAGACGGCGTCCGGTTTCAGAGAAACCCGACAAATCCCATCTTCGCTCCCACCGGCGACTGGACGGTCGGGCGCGCTATTGACGCCGAAGTCCATATTGATGGCCATATGGCGTTTCTGTACGGCGCCACCCGCGACCCCGACATGAAGCAACAGATGCTTTTTGTCGCCACCGCGCCGATCGCGGCGGGATTCGATCGCGACAGTTGGACGCAGCGCTGTGATGCGCCCATCCTCAAACCTGAACTGCCTTGGGAAACGAACTGCATCGAAGCGCCCGCGATAATCAAGCACAATAACCGCTACTTCATGTTCTACGGAGGCGGGTACAACAACGACCCCCAACAAATTGGGGTGGCCGTGTCCGATGATGGCATTGCGTGGGAACGACTTTCCCAGGAGCCGCTTCTTCCCAATGGCCCGGAAGGGGCCTGGAACCACAGCGAGTCGGGACATCCCAGCGTATTTGTTGATGACAACGGGGACGCCTGGCTCTTCTTTCAGGGAAACAACGACAATGGCAAGACATGGTTACTCTCCAGGATGCGCATTGCATGGAACATCGAAGGATTGCCCTATCTCATACGGACCGAAGACGGCTTCGAATACCATCTGGTGAACGTACGGCAATTACAGGCAATCAGGAACCCCGTTCTGGACTTGGAACCAGCGATATCCGCCCGGGATCCCCTTCTGGTGGCGCATAACGGCGTGTATTATTGCTACTACACGGCGGTTGAAGAGCGTCCTGCCGGCTTTCAGTTGCATCTGGATGAAATCCGTTCCACGGACCTTGCGCATTGGTCGCGCCCCCGCCGCCTCTTGGAGCATCCCGACGGCTTTTCCAGCCCTGGCAGCATGATTCGCCACAACGACCGATGGATCATGGCGCTGCAAACATATCCAATACCTCCGGGAAACGTCTATGCCGATGACAGCGCGCGGCTTTGGGTTATGGAAAGTGATGACTTGGACCATTGGGATGCGCCTCGGCAGATTAAGCCGCAAGGCTGCACCGCCAATTGGGCCAAGACCCGTCGGCAGATAGACCCGTGCATTGTGGCCCATGACAACAAATTCTGGTGCTTCTATAAGACTGACGGACAGATCGGCCTTCTGGTCTCCTCTGACCTTTATCTGTGGGAGGAAGCCCTGTCTGATCGTCCTGTGCTCAGCCGGAAAGATACCCCCGATAACGCCGGAATTGAAAATGTTTGCCTGGTTCGTGACGGCACGAAGTGGGTCATGTTCTTTTCGCCCACCCGCGCCGGGCGGGGCATCGGCGTGGCGCGTTCTTCAAACCTGATGGACTGGCGAGACGTCCAGTATATCAATTTTCCCTCGGTATCCTGGGCGGACAACGGTCCCACGGCGCCCATGCTGATTGACCAGCGCCAGCGATTGGGCGTATGGCTCATGGTCTTCCACGGCGACAGAACCGCGCGCAACGCCCATGGCGGTGCGTTGGGCCTGGCATGGAGCCGCGATCTTCGCAATTGGGCGCTTCCCCGAGTTTATCTACGAGAACGGAGGGGCGAGTATCAGTAATGAGCGGAAGCGAGTCAAAGAGTGTGAAAAGACGGCTTAAGGCAGGGCGGGGAACGTGGTGATGATAAGACTGATGAAAAAAAGCGTTGTTCTCTTGGGGGCAGCAGTCGTTGTTGGTACAGTGTTCTTTTGGGGGCGATATGCCGTGAATCCGAGCGATAAGGCCCGAATGCTCCCCGTAATCTCCGATATGAAACTATCTGCTGGCGGCTCCGACCTGAACGCTCAGGATACCGAAGACCGCACCCTCCTCTACCGCGCAGTGGAACATGGCGATAGAAAGCGGGTCGAAGCGCTGCTCAGGCGGGGCGCGGACCCAGAGGCAAGAACAAGCGCCGGGATTTCCCCGCTGTACGCTGCGGCGTATCTCGGCAACATCACCATCATGAGGCTCTTAATCGAGCACAAGGCGGACGTGAACGGCCGTATCGTTGACGACCTGACGCCGCTGTTCGCCGCGTCGGAGAATGATCATGCGCCGGCTGTCGCCTTTCTGGTGGAACACGGTGCGGATGTCAATGTGAGAACCCTTCTACGCGCCACGGAAACACCGTTGCATCAGGCCGCGCTCGGTGGAAGCGTCAATGCAGCCAAAGTCCTGATTGAACACGGTGCAGATGTCAATGCACGGAATTCCAAAGGAATGACACCTCTCCACTTGGCAGCCGTAGCAGGCCACGAGGAGATGATGGCCTGTCTAGTCGCGTACGGAGCGGATGCTTCGATAAGTGATGTTTATGGACAGACAGCCTGGGAGGCCTTGGCGTTAATGAGGAAACGGGAAGGCCGCCCCCTCCTCGCAGCAGCAGAGCACCTGCCTTCTCTACATGCCGAGGCCATTGTGAAAATCGTATATGTGGCCCTGACTCAAGGCGGCATGCGATTCAAACCACCCCGCGTAGGATTCGCAGTGAATAATGGAGCATGGGTAATTACGGCGGCACACTGTACTGACGACTTCATCGAAGATCCCAGGGCGGGGGATCTTGTGAGGCCGCTGATTCTGAGCGTCCACTTGGGTGATTTGGTGGAAGCCGAGATTATTGGCACAGATGAGGAAAACGATCTTGCGGTTTTGCGACCTCAATGGCGAACGCATCCTGCGCTGGAACTTGCAGGAGAGAGTCGGCTGGCCAAGGGCATGGAGGTTGCAGTGGCAGGCTATCCCCCGATTTCCTTGGCGGATGGCGCAACGCAATCGGGCGGGACTGTCTGTGTTGAGCCACTGCCAGTGCTGCAGTATGACCCAAAATCCGGCAAGCGCAGCATCACCCTGGGAGGGGCGCGATACGTCGGACCTGGCTGGAGCGGTTCGCCCATTGTCCAAACGGACTCAGGATTGGTTCTCGGAGTCTTTGGAAATCAGGACAAGATGGTAGTGGGCGAAGTTGTCCTTTACCAAAATCCCCTTGGGTGCGACGTCTACGCGATTCAAACACTTCTTGAGAAAGAAGCAAAGGATCAATCCCTCGGGGAAAAACAGCCTGACCCGCCCGATAGCAATGCAGAAGGCGCTTTTGCTGCTGCTCTTGACTACTTCGCCGCGTTCATGGAACAAGAACACAATAAGGCGCTTGATGCTGTACGTGAATGGAAACAGTTGCGCCCCCATTCTGCGTGGGTGCATCTTCTGCTCGCTTGGACTTCCCTCAAAATGGGTCAGACCGATACAGCCCATGCGGAGAAATGGGATCAGGCCGAGCCTTCCTTCCTTGAGGCGCTTCGTATTGCACCCGACAATGCCGCCGTACACGCCGCCTTCGGCCATGCGCTGTTGGGCGAGAAACGGTACGATGAAGCGCGGCGGGAACTTGAGCGGGCGCTTGATATCGAACCTGCGCTTCCGTTTGCCTTGGCGCACTTGGTGAGTGTTCTGACGGAGATAGACCCGCAATACGCTGCCGAACGCGGACGCCGCTTTGTTGAACAAATGCCCGAAAACGCTCCTTTGTGGTTTGCTTACGCGGGGGCGCTCCGAAGACTGGAGCGGTTTGACGATGCGGTCGAGGCGGCGAGATCTGCGGTCCGCTATTCCAGAGACGATCAGTATTGGTTTCGCGGCCGACTGGCCGATGTGCTGGCCAAATCGGGGCGTATTGATGAGGCCGAAACGTGCTATAAGGAACTTCTGGACAGGAACCCCGAATCGCCTGTCTATCAGCAATGGTACGATGAATTTCTGCGGCAGTACCGTCCGGGACAATCCATATCACTCGAAAGTCCCCGGAATTCAAGCCCAACAGCCAGGTGAATCAATGAAAAGAAGTGGCCAGAGGCATTTCCGAAATGGGCATTTTTTGATGTCGGCATCATCGAAAATCCCAAGTATTTCCCATTTATACGCGAAAAAACAGCCGATTGCGAAAATGCTTGGGCTACAGTTTTGTTTGGTATACTCCGGCATGGCGGAGCCACACATCACGAATCGAGATCCTCAAGCACTGTTTGAGAAACGAAGCCTCCCGACTTGCTTCCTGCAATCCAAGTGCTGGGCTTGGGCCTTTGCCCACATCGAGATGGTCCGGAATCAGGCCCAGCCGCTGATGACATTGATGCCGGCGAGTTGACACCAGGCGGCGATGGTGGTCCGATGCTTGCCGTAGGTGAGGACGGGATGTGAGTAGCGCGCCATCAGCCGCACGTCATCAACGCCGTCCACCTCCATTGCGTAACCGTTCTGGCATCCGCCGATGCCGTCCTCGTGATGCTCCGGCCGCGCGTTGCGGGTGATGGTTCCCGTGCCGACGCGCAGACTGTCCGACGCGAGAAAACGCCACAAGGTCGCCGGCTGCTTTTCCGTGTAGTCCACTTGCAGGGTGACCCCTTGCTGCGTTTCGTGGTGCGGCCGAATCTTGAACGGATGCGGCGGCTCATTGAATCCGGCCATGCGGGTCGGCGTCTGGCAATGCGTGCCCACATATTCATTGGTGGCCGTGTGAACAACGGGGTTGGACATGAAGCCGGGCCGCCCCAGCAGATAACTGCTCAGCAGACAGGTCAATGCGGGATAAACATCCGCTTCGCACCCGCCGCAGGTGCCCTCGTCAAGGAGTCGGCAAAATGCAAGGCACTGCACCAGCGACCCGTCTCCCTCGCGCACAAGCCCGAGGCAGTCGGTCGTTACGGCATGCACGCCCTTCTCTTCCATGAGCATGCGGTTGGCCACGTAGTTACGGGATGCATTGAGGATGTCGGTCTCGGAAGGTTCGACGATTTTGACGGCATCTTTGATGTAGCGATCGGCGATTTCACGGGCTTCATCGGAGCCTTCCGCGGCGCGCATGGCGTCGCGAATCCATTGCAACGGCATGTGATGCAGGGTCGTTCCAAGCGGCTCAAGGCGCTCCTCATGCTCCTCATTGCCCCGGATAACAGCCAGGCGCGTGTTGGCCATCTGCCATCGGGCCTTCAGCATGCGCAACGCGGTGGCCAGCCACTGGGGATTGTCCGTCGTGCCAATGAACGATTCCGGGCGCTCCTCAATCAGCCACGTGCGCGTGCCTTGAGGTCCGAAGACCACAGTAGGCAATCCCTCTGGGCGCGAATCCAGAAAATGACCGACCGCTGCGCGGCGTTGTTCCCGGCCCATTTGCGTAATGAGCGCGCCGTCGGCCTCGCCGCCCCATTTCGCGAGGAATGCGTTCATGGCGTCGTTGTCCTTCAACGGCTCGCGTTCGATGAGCAGCGTCACGCCAAGTTCCTCGGCGGCTTTCTCAATGATCTCAGTAAACAGTTTCTGATTCTCGTCGAGCGGGAATCCCGCGCCTGGCCAGAGGTAGTAGCGATTGAAATCAGGCCGCGCAAACCCGACCATGATGCGCGGCTTTGCCGCGCTGTCGCCCGGAACCTTGGGCTTCCCCATGACCGCGCCTGCACTCCATCCGAACAAGCCGCTGTGGATAGTCAACGCTGCGCCGCCCGCCAAGCCCAGGCGGGCGAGAAATTGCCGCCGACCCACCAACGGACAACCCGTGGGTTCAGTCCGATCCGGATTTTCGCCTGATGATTTCCCGACCATGATGTGTTCCTCTCGGTTTCTTGAAGGGGGCAACCTGTTGCTAACCACCAAAGATAGCAGGATGACGGGGCGGAAACAAGCGAAAAAGGCGCCCGAATCTCCATATCCATGGGTGTTTGTGTTGGGCAAGGAAGATCATGACGCAGTTCCCTCTCGTTCCCAAATTGCATTTGAGAAAGAGAGGAAAAGAGGGGAAGATTACGACGCGTTTATGCGTTATTTCCTTCCGGGAATGCGATGCCGGCACGAATTGCTCCGGATTCCCGCGTGTGGCCCGTTCGCGCCGGTCAAGCGACGCGCCGGGCAGGCCATTTGGGAATGCCCCAAATTTGACGATCTCAGGGCAGGTCGAGTATCTTGATGGCCTCAAATCGCATCCTATCGCGAGTAGTACCGGCCTGTAATGCGAATGTGTCGGAAAGGATAAGAAGTGCAACGAGGAAGAAGTAAGGGATTTACCCTGATTGAACTGCTGGTCGTCATTGCCATCATCGGCATCTTGGCGGCCATCTTGTTGCCGGCATTGGGCCGCGCCCGCGAAGCGGCGCGGCGCGCCAGTTGCGCGAATAACCTCAAGCAGATGGGACTTGTGTTTAAGATGTACGCCAACGAGTCGGGGGGGCTTTTTCCGCGAATTCACGGCGACCAGCCCTGGGGGGACGCCCTGCCGGCCAGTTGTCGGGAAGGAACCTCGCGCGCCAGCCTGGCCCCCCACATGGGCGCGGTTTTCCCGGAATACCTGTCCGATATTGACCTGCTGATTTGCCCTTCCGACCCCGACGCCGCCGGCGAGAATCCGTTGGGCGTTATTCAAGACGCGCCGGGGCAGACCTGCCCGTACCGGGGAATTCCCTCCAGGCCAGATGCGAGTTATCTGTATTATGGCTTTGTACTCGACAAGGTCTCAGAAATGGCCCCGACCATCAATGTCGGCGCATTCGGGCTTCCGCCGGAATCCATTTCGGCGCAGATGGCGTATCTGATGGGGTGCCTGTCGCATTATCCGCCCCTGTTCTACGGCGCGTTGGGCGATACGGACCCCGGCAATGACCATCTCCTGGACAGGGACCTCAATGACGCCACGCTGTATGGCATTTTCGCGGCATTTTCGACACCGCAGGTCGCGGTCTTCGGCAATGGCAGCGGAGCGACGATTTACCGCCTTCGGGAAGGGGTCGAGCGCTTTGTCATTACCGACATCAACAATCCTGCGGCATCCGCCATGGCGCAAAGCGCCCTGCCGATCATGTGGGATGTTGTGTCTTCAACCACCTCAGCAAACGTTCAGTTCAACCATATTCCCGGCGGCGCAAACACGCTCTATATGGACGGGCATGTGCGCTTTAACCGGTATCCTGACGAATTTCCGGCCTCCAGGTCATTCGCTGCCATTGGAACGCTGTTCAGACTGGGTGAATAACGTTTCGGAATACAGCACGCACTTGCGAATCACGGCTTGAGAGTGTACGCCAGCAGCACATTGCCCCGTCGTAGTAGAAGCCGCTCGTTGACGATGATCGGGTGCGCCCAGTGGTTGCCGTCGCCCGCGGTGACCGTAAAGCGGCCGGTGCGCTCGAAACCTTCCGGCGTCGCTTTCACCAGGCTGACCACGCCCGCACGCGGCCCTTCATATAGGTACAACATGCCGTCGGCATAAATGACGACGCCCTGGCGCACCTCGCGCGTGGACCACACTTGCTTGCCCGTCGCCATTTCAAGGCACATCAATTGCGCATTCTTGTGGCCCGTGCCGTAGAGATAGCCGTCCAAAAGCACCACGCCGTGGTGCTGGCAATCCAGTTTCCTGTCCTCCCACTTCAGCCGCACCGACGCGCCATCCTCCGACAATTCGAGCAGCCCCCCGCCGGAACCGTAACCGCCGGTGAAATAAACAAGCCCCTTGTCATAAACCGGCGTCACTGCGTGAATGTCATAATCCGTGATGTGCTCGTGTTTCCAAAGCAACTGGCCGCTGTCCGCATCCACGCCGATGACGAACTTCGCGGTTTCCGTCAGCAGCAGCCGCCGTCCGCCATGATTCACGATAACGGGGGAGCAATATGAGGCCAGGTCATCCAGGCCGGTCGTCGCCCACACGGTCTCACCGGTCATCTTGTCCAGCGCTGCCACGACCCCGTTCGGACCGCCCGGCGTGCAGATGACACGGTCGCCGTCAATCCACAACGATTCAGCCAGGCTCCACGTAATGTTTTTGCTTTGAAATCGCTCCAGGATATTCACCGCCCACAGCGTTTCCCGTGTGTCCAGGTTGATACAATAGACCGTTCCCAAGCCCGACAGAATATAGAGCCGGTTCCCGTCGAATGTCGGGGTGGACCGCGACCCCGGCGCCTGACCGTCCAAGGTCTCAGGCCCGTATGTGATGCGTCCCAACGGTGCGCCCTCGGCGCTCAGCATGAAAATATGCCCGACTTGATCATCGGTCATGCCCGGGACATGGATGGTGTCGCCGACTTGGATCGGCGAAGCATAGCCTTGGCCCAGCCCATCGGCCATCCATGCCAGCGGCGGCCCCCCCTCCGGCCAGGATTTCATCAACCCCTCCCCCGCGAAATGACCAGCGCCATTTTCCCCCCGAAACCGGGTAAGATCCGCCATTGCGGCAGATGCGGATAGGGCTAATAGCACGACAATGATAAACCGAAACATGGGCGCAACCTCCAGTATTTGCCGGAAGGGCCGGCGTCCTTTGCAGTTTTTGCATTTCTGGCCTTTTCGGCCCGCATTATGCCTTGAGGATGGCATCCAGTGCAAGCCCCAATTCGCCGCAGGAAAACCGCCTATTGCATCAGGCAGTCCAAACCTTTACACTTAACAGGAGAGAGGTTATGCTGGCCTGTGCCCGCGACCGGCCAATGACGCACATGAGGCAATAGACAATGAAAACTATTCATTTAGTTAGAAATTCAATCGTTCCCTTGGTGGTTCTGTGTCTCATTGGACCGCGGGCGACTCATGCGGACTGGCCCCAGTTCGGCGGCCCGGACCGGAATAACATCGCAGGGGAGACCGGCTTGGCCCGCAGTTGGCCATCGAAAGGCCCGAAGGTGCTTTGGACCATTTCCCTGGGCGCTGGTTATGGTTCCCCCTCAGTCCGAGACGGGGAGGTGTATTTGTTGGACCGTCCGGACCAGAAAACAGACGTGCTGCGTTGTCTCAGCCTTGAGACAGGCGAGGAACTGTGGAATTTTTCCTATGAGGCGCCCGGCAGCGTGAGCCATGACGGGTCACGGACCGCGCCCACAATAGATGAACAACATGTTTATACCGTTGGTCTGCTGGGCCATATGCACTGCATAGACCGCAAGACCCGTCAGCCGGCATGGTCGAAGAACCTTTTGAGCGACTTCGGCGTGAGCCTGCCGCGATGGGGGGTTGCCCAAGCGCCATCGCTGTATAAGGACTTGGTGATTGTGGCTCCGCAAGCGCCCGACGCTTTTGTGGTCGCCATGAAGCGCGATACCGGCGAAGTGGCCTGGAAAACGCCCTTGCTCGGCAATGTGGGCTACTCGACGCCCGTGATAGCCACCCTTTGCGGGGTGGACCAGGCCGTCATGATCAGCGCCTCCGATCGGACCGGCGCCAAAGACGGCCTGGTGGCCGGTATTTCGCTTGAAGATGGGAGGATTCTCTGGGTCTACGACGGTTTCCAATGTCGTATTCCGATCCCCTATGCCACCGCCTTGCCCGATGACCGTCTTTTCATTACCGGCGGGTACAGGGCGGGTTCCGCCATGATACAGGTCCGCAAAGAAAACGGCCTGTTCTCGGTCACGGAACTTTTCAAAACCGATGCTTGCGGCAGCCAGATTCAACAGCCGTTGTTTTACGACGGCCATCTTTATGTAAACAGCAACTCGAACGAGCGCGAAGACGGCCTGATGTGCCTGACGCTCGACGGCCAGGTCAAATGGAAGACCCGCGAATCCTGGTTCTCGATGTCCTTTGAGCGGGGGCCTTTGCTTCTTGCTGACGGACTGATCTTCAACCTTGACGGCAAAAAGGGTATCCTGTGCTTGATTGAGCCGTCCCCTGAAAGTTACAGGGAACTGGCCCAGGTCAACCTGCTTGGCGGCAGAGAGATTTGGGCGCCTATGGCCCTGTCGCAAGGCAGGATTCTGGTTCGCAGTCAGAGCGAGATGAAGTGTCTTGACCTGAAGAATCCCTGACGCGGGAAACAGAATTGGCCCTTTCCGCCGCGCACGGAAGGCTGCGTCGTGAACGGCGCTCGGTTTTCGCGTTCCAATTGTGTTCTCCGAAAAGTCTCTTGTAATTAATATGAACAACGTATTACGCCACCCTATCCTGGCCGCCCTGACAGGTCTTGTGACCTTGTTGGCGGCGGTGACCGTGTCGTGGCAGTGGCTTACCGCGCCGTCGCTTTTCCGGATAGAAATGCGCGTGCCCGGGGGCGATGGCGCTCCCGCGAGGTCTCAGGTAGCGCAGCAGGCCGTTGATCTTGTGGGCGTGTTTCAGTCCTTCGACGGCGTTCCAGCCGCCTACGAAGGTTCCTGGCCCCGTTTCAGAGGTCCCGATTTTGACAATATCGTCAAGGATTCCACGCCCCTGGCTGATCACTGGGGCGCTTCGGGGCCGCCCATCCTTTGGAGCGTGGAACTCGGCGAGGGATACGCGGGTCCGGTGGTCTGGAATGGCCGGGTCTATCTGTTGGATTATGACGAAGAGGAACGCGCCGACGCCATCCGCTGTCTGTCGCTGGAAGATGGGCGCGAAATCTGGCGCAGGTCTTATTACGTGGATGTAAAGAGAAACCACGGCATGTCGAGGACCGTGCCCGCCGTGACCGACGAAATGCTCGTGACCATCGGGCCGCGCTGCCATGTGGTCTGCCTTGATCCCCTCACAGGCGACTTTCGGTGGGGCATAGACATGCAGCGGGATTACGGCGCGGAGGAACCGCTCTGGTACACCGGGCAATGCCCGCTCATAGACGGATCCTGGGTGATTCTGGCGCCGGGCGGCCCTGATGTGCTGATGATGGCGGTTGACGGCCTGACGGGAGAACCGGTCTGGACCACGCCCAATACGCCGGGCTGGAAAATGTCCCATTCCTCGATCATCCCGATGACCATTGCGGGCCGATACATGTATGTGTACAGCGCCGTGGGCGGCGTGGTGGGCGTGGCCGCCGACGGCCCGGACACGGGCGCTTTGCTGTGGCAGTTGCCGTGGAACGCGCGCGTCATCGCGCCGTCGCCGGTTCCGTTGGGGGATGGCCGGATTTTCATTGGGGCGGGCTATGGCGAAGGCGGCATGATGATCCGCGTGCGGGAAGACGGCGGGGTCTTCGCGGCGGAGATTCTCTACCGGCATGGCCCCAAGGATGGTCTGGCCGCCGAGCAACACACCCCGATCTATTACGACGGCCTGTTGTATAGCATCATGCCCAAGGATGCCGGGGCGCTGCGGTCCCAATTTGTCTGTTACGATCCCGACGGTTCGCTTGTCTGGTCCAGCGGTCAGGCGCAGCGTTTCGGACTGGGGCCATTCCTCTTCGCCGATGGAAAGTGCTACATTCTTAACGACACGGGCGAACTGACCATGCTGCGGATCAGCCGGGCAGCATATGAAGAACTCGACCGGGCGCAGGTATTGCACGGACAGGACGCGTGGGGGCCGATTGCCCTTGTTGGCGACCGTATGCTCGTGCGCGATTTGAACCAGATGGCATGCATTTCCGTGGGAGCGGCTTCCTGATGGATAAGATCTCAAGACATGTGATTCCGGCGTGGCTTTGGGCTGCACTCGCCGTTGTTGCGGTGGTCTTGGCGCTGGCCTTGGCGCTGACGGAGCGGCGACGCGAACCGGGACCGTCCCTCATCTATGATGTTTCATCTTATGAGGCGGTGGACCCCGCCAAGGTCCTGTTCCACGAGGCAAAACGCATCCCCCTGAATCTTGATACGCCGACAGCCTTGTGCGTGCGCGGCGATGGAACGATCCTGGTCGCAGGGCAGGATGCTGTTCTGGTGCTGGATTCTTCGGGTAGCGAACAGGGGCGCATCGCAGTTGAGGGCGCGCCGGATTGTCTGGCTGAAGGCCCGGATGGTCGTCTCTATCTTGGCATGCGCACCCGCATTGCCGTGCATGACCCCCAGGGTAAATACCTTCAATCGTGGGAGGACCTCGGCCGGCGCGCGTGGGTAACCTCTATTGCCGTGGACGATGAGCATGTATTTGCCGCCGACGCAGGCAACAAAGTGGTTTACCGCTTCGATACCTCCGGCAATCTTCTGAACAGAATCGGCGGGCGCGACCCCGAACGCGATGTTCCTGGTTTCATTGTGCCAAGTCCCTATTTTGACGTGCTGTTGGACCCCGGCGGCGGGCTATGGGCGGTGAATCCGGTCAGTCTCGGGCTTGAACATTACCGGCTCGACGGCAGTCTGGCGAGTTCCTGGTATCGGCCCGGCATCGAACTCGATGGATTCAGCGGATGCTGCAATCCGATTCACGCCGTCTTTCGGAGCGACGCCTCGCTGGTCACCGCCGAAAAAGGTATCAACCGGGTCAAGGTCTATTCCCCCGACACCGCCTTGCTGGGTGTCGTTGCCACGCCGGAGATGCTCGGCACGCTGGCCGAGGCCGCAGCCTCTTTGCAGGAAGAGGCGTTGGTGAGAGATTTGGCGGTGGATAGTGAAGACCGCGTCCTGGTGCTGCATGGCCCACGAAGGGAATTATTGATGTTTGAAGAACTGCCTCGGGAGATTTCCATATCGGGAAATTCTTTTTGAAGTGTCTTATGCCGATGGCCCTTCTGCTTTCCGGTGCGTTGCACCGCGGGAGCGGTGCAACGAGAGGCACTAGCGACAGCGCCACTTGCTCAATCAGATACAGTGGTATCAGGAGTTTTCGAATATGGACAGCAGGAACAGAATAGACCGGCGTGAGTTTATTCGCGCGGCGGCGGTGCTGGCGGCGGGCGGCGGCGCCTGGGTGGCCTCGCGCCCGGACGCGGAAGGCATGGTCTGGCAGATTGACCCCGCCAAGTGCATCCAGTGTGGGCGTTGCGCCACCAATTGCGTTTTGAACCCCTCCGCCGTCAAGTGCGTTCACACCTACGAGATTTGCGGCTACTGCGACCTGTGCAGCGGCTATCTGCAACCGGGTGCCAAGGCCCGCGACACGGGCGCGGAAAATGAACTGTGTCCGGTGGGTGCGCTCGAACGGAAATTCATTGAAGAACCGTTTTACCAATACACTGTGAACGAGGAACTCTGCATTGGTTGCGCCAAATGCGTCAAGGGTTGCGGCCAATTTGGCAATGGTTCGCTCCATCTGCAAGTCAGACGCGATATCTGCGTTAATTGCAACGAATGCTCGATTGCGCGGAATTGTCCCTCAGACGCCTTCCGGCGCGTGCCGGCGCGGCGCGGTTACTTGTTCAAACAGTGGGTGAGCGGGGAGGAATCCGAGGGATGATCTATCGTCTTATGCTCGTGGCCCTGGCGTTGGCGGCGGTCCCCGGCGGCCAGGCCGTTGCCGAATACCGCTTTCCGATGCCGGAATTCGAATCGGGCTACGAGCGGCCCCAAATGGAAGCCCCGCCCCCGAAACTGACGTCGCCGGTGGTGGATGTGGTCTTGCTCGCGGGATTGATGGCGCTGACCGCCTATGCGGCCCTCAAACTCCGCTCGCGGAATTGGGTGCTGACGTTGATGGTGATTTCCCTTTTCTATTTCGGGTTCTACCGGAAGGGGTGCGTCTGTCCGGTGGGGGCGACGCAAAATGTTTTCAACATCCTGATTGGCGATGGCGCGCCCGTGCCGCTGCTTGTTTCGATTTTTTTCCTGTTGCCATTGATATTTGCGCTGTATTTCGGGCGGGTCTTTTGCGCGGCGGTTTGTCCCTTGGGGGCCATCCAGGAAGCCTGCGCCGTGCAGTCCGTGCAAATCCCCCGCACGGCGGAGAACGTGCTCGGCATGTTCGCCTACGCCTATCTCGGCCTTGCGATGCTGGGCCTGTACACCGGCACGGGTTTCCTCATCTGCCGCTATGATCCCTTTGTCGGGTTCTTCCGCCTGGGCGGCAGTTTCAACATGCTGATTGCGGGCGGCGTGTTGCTGGTCATTGGTGTTTTCATCGCGCGGCCCTATTGCCGCTTTCTCTGCCCCTATGGGGTGTTGCTGCGCTGGGCGTCAATCTTCTCGCGCCGACATGCCTCGGTGACGCCCGCCGAGTGCATTCAGTGCCGCCTCTGCGAGACGTCCTGCCCCTACAACGCCATCAACCTGCCGACCCCGACGGCGCAACCCGAAACCCGCCGCGCCGGGGCGCGGCGGCTGGGATGGCTGTTGGCTGCGATGCCGCTGGTCATTGTGGCGGCAGGCGTTGCCGGGATGCTCGCGCACCCCTTGCTGGCGCGACTGCATCCAGTCGTTCTTCTGGCGGAACGCGTCGCGGCGGAAATGCGGGGCGATTTCAGCGACTTCACGATTGAAAGCGAGGCGTTTCACGTAAGCCAGCAGTCCCCGGCGGAATTATATGCGGAAGCCGATGCGATCCGGCGGCGTTTCAGAACGGCAAGCGCCGCTTTTGGCGTTTTCCTGGGATTGGCCTTCTGCGGACGGATGATTCGGCTTTCCGTGATACGAAAAAGTGCGGACTATGAAATAGACCGTGGCGCATGCCTGAGTTGCGGGCGGTGTTTCGACTATTGCCCGGTGGAGAAACCCAACGATGTTACGGCCTGAAAAGAAAGCGAAGCGTTTCACGGCATACGATGCGGGATGGTGGACCGCGATGGGGGTGGCGACGGTTTCGGGGCTGTTCTCCCTGAGCGTGGCGACCCTGCTGATTGTCAATTATCTGCAAATCCAGGCCATCAATCCGCTGGACAACCCGGAGTTGATCGAACTCCGCCGCCAACTCGCGGAAGCGCCCCAAACCGATGAACGCCTTGTCCAGGAAATCCGCGCCATGGACCTCCTCGCGCGAAAGGCCTTCTTCACCAGCCAGCGCCATCTGAATATGGGCGCTTATCTCCTGCTCGGCGGCGCGGTCGTCATGGCGATAGCATGGCGCATCGCCGGACGCTGCAAACCCAAGGTCCCCCAGCCCGCCGAATTGCCGCCCCCCGAAGCGACCTACTGGTTGACACGCGCGCGGGCGCGGGAACTGCTGGCCTTCTCCGGCGCGCTCTGGTTGCTTGCCGCGCTGGCTGCCGCCTATCTCACGCGACTGGATTACCCCGGTCCAGCGGACCGGACTGCGGGTGAAACACTGGAAACGACGGCGGTCGCAGAACGCGCCTATCCGGACTGGGAAACAATACAACAGAACTGGCCGTCTTTCCGGGGACCCGGCGGCTATGGCGTGGGCATTCACACCAATACCCCGGTGGACTGGGATTTGGAATCAGGGCGCAATATCCGCTGGACCGCCGAAATCCCCCTGCCGGGGACCAACTCGCCGGTGCTTTGGGGGAACCGGCTCTACCTCAGCGGGGCCGACAAGTCGTCCCGCGAAATCTATTGTTTTGACACGGAATCCGGCGAGATGCTCTGGCGGCGCGCCGCGCCCCCGCTTTCGGGAACGCCCGCGGAGCCGCCGAAAATTCTTGAGGAAACGGGGTATGCCGCACCGACGATGGCGGTGCAGGAGGACCGCGCATTTGCCATCTTCGCCAATGGCGACCTGATGTGTGTTGATGCCGGCGGCGAGGTGAAATGGGGCAGAAATCTCGGCGTGCCGGACAACCATTACGGTCATTCTTCGTCGCTGCTGGCGTACCGCGATTTGCTCTTCGTTCAGTATGACCAGCGAAGCAACGGCAAATGGTTGGCGCTCGACATCGAGAGCGGACGGGAGGTTTGG
>CAZLII010000021.1:0-15481 GCA_964559065.1 uncultured Nitrospirales bacterium
GTCCAACAGCATGGCGGAGCGTTCCTGCCAGGCGGGGCGCAATGTACTACGGCACTGCAGGCGAAGGCCCGCAGGGGCGATACGCAGTCCCAAGCGCAGGCTTTCAAAGACTTCACCGAGGGGGTCGTTTTCTTCAAGACCCACCCGGCAGGCAAGGTCATTCGCACCCATGTCCGTCATCCCACGCATCAACCCTTCGGGGCCGGTCTGTTTCTCCGACGTGAGCGTCAGTGCGCGAATCAGGGCCGCCCGCGAGGTGCTGACCGCAAAAGTGCGCCCGCGCACGGCATAATAGACCCCCGCATCCGGAATGCGCCGGAGGCGCAGTCCACCGGCATAATCACTCTCCACGCCGGGGATCGCCCAATGCAGTTTTTCCACAAGACAACCAATCCGGCTCATGCGTGTGAGCAGCAGGGGATCGGCGAAGTTTTTCAAATCTGCGCCGGACACGTGACAGGGGCCATTGAATATGTTATTCAGGAGCCACTCGGGCACGCCGGGACCGTCCAGCAGTCGTTCCGGGATTGCCGCCCAGACGGACCCTTTGGGGGCCAATGACCAAATCCGCGACTGCCCAAGGCTCATCCGGGTTTCGAGCGGATCAGCAATATAGAGATGATACCGCTGGTCCGCCGGCAGAAGTGCTCCGATCGGATGCGAATCGCGGGTAATCCATAGGGCCAAAAGCGCGGCCAACGCGACAATCAGCAGAATCCAACGCCATCTGCGGCCTCGCTTGTGATGTCGCCGCCGCGACAGAGAAACGCCGGAATAGGAGCGCAGCACATCACTCATGCGACGTTCCTCCGCCCAGAGAATAGATGGCATATTCACCCAATTCGCCGTGCACGTCGGTGAATGCCACATACATGGTGCGGGATTTCGGTTCAAAAACGACACTGTGGCGGGTGAATTCACTGAGAATCCGGGCCATGCCTGTACGGCCGTCTTCGCGGTCTGCAAGCACCCGAATGGCATCCGCCCGGCCAACAATGCGCTCGTCGGCAAGTAGCGCAGCCACCCGCGCGTAGCGGACAGCAGTGTCCGTTTCGACGGGATGGGTTTCCGGCAGCGCGCCCAAAAGCAGCCCGTCCTCCGCTTCCCGCTGCGTGATTTTTTCGCCGAATTCCAGAACCAACGCCCGCGAGAGTTCCCGGGTTGATTCCGACGCCCGATCGTTACGTGTGGCGCGGACCGTTTCGGAAACGCGGCCCGCAATCAAAACATGCCAGCCTCGCAGGTACTCACACGTATGCAGGCGGTCAGCGGCCCGGTCGGGATGGGATTCATTTTGAATGATTTCGCGCAGTATCATCTCTATTGGCGCGCCTTTCAGCGGCGGTTCTCGCAGTGCGGGAACCCGTTCCGCGCACAGCACCAGCCCGGCGTCGTTCATCGCGGTGAAGACCCCGGCATTCCAGGTGAAGCCCACCTGAATGAATCGCCGTCCATTATCCGGTCGCACCTCCATCACCACCGGGAGTTCCATCGCCGCCCAGTCCAGATTGCGTCCAACAATGAGGTCGTCCCGGCCGCCCCGATCGCCCACGGCGGCAAACATGGTGCACAACGGCGTATTGAAGAGCGTCCCCTTGTCCGGCAGGGCATGGAAATAGGCGGCGTTCTGCAACAACCACACGGCATCAAAGGGGAGTTCCGCGCCTTCGGCGATGCCCTCGATTTCCTCGAAGACGGATTCCGGTATGCCCTCCAGCAGTGGTCGCGCTCCCATGGCAAGCATGGTCAGCGCGAGCGGGGCAACATCAACGAACCCAGGCACACGCGCCCAGATGCCGCCTTGGGGTAGCAACGCGCCGCCGGCGATGGCATCGCGAATCCGGGTCTCAGAGCGCAAGCGGATGTCTTCGGCGAAGGCCCGGCCTCGCTGTACACCAAGTACGTGCGGCGCGCCTTCCAGCACGATATGCAGGCCGCCCGGTGTCTCCGCCACGCTTGCACGAGGAATGGCTGGCGGCTCCGGCGCCGGGTCACCAAGCGACATCATGCACGTGAACTCCCGGTAAAACCAATCCTCGATGAGCGGCCCGAAAAAATTCGCCCCTGATTCATAGTTCACATCGGCATAGAATTTCCGGGGAATGAAGTACATGAGGTAGTCGTTGCTCAGCCCCACCGAATACTGCGCCTTGTAACCGCGTTCGAGGGCGCGGCGGCGCATTTCCAGCCCGATTTCCACGCAAGGTTCACCGGGAAAGAAGTTGATGAGCAGGCCGTTGATCTCCAAGGCATGCAGCGGCGTCGTGGAAGGGAGAAATGAGGCAAGCGTGCTCGGCAGCGCCGGTTCTGCGTAGGTCAGACGCAGCGTGGCCTCCCCGCAACTGATGCGGTTAATGGCCTCCTTTGCGCGCAGCGCCAGCAATTTCCCCACAGATTCCGTCCTATCCCAGCCGGACTTCCCTTCCGGATTGCCGATGGTTTGGTTGCCTTGGGTCCCGTTCAAAAACATTGCAACACACCCAGGCGCGGTCAATCGCTCCAACTCATTATAATAAAAACCGATATAATCCGCTGAATATGAATAAAAATCATCGCCGCCAACCGAAGTGGGATGGGCGGCGAAATTCGTAACCACAGCGATGGGACTGCCGTCGGCATCCACCACAAGAATCACGCCGATCTGCTCGTCAATGGGGCCGCCCGGAACACGCCGGTTCGCCGAGAGGACCTGCTGCCGAACCTCGCCGTGACCGATGGCGGCGCGGCGGCGGCTTTCCCTCGCTTCATGCATGGCTTGGGCGATGCTGCGCGCCGTGGACTCCAGCACTTCCGGCATGAAACGTCCGGAAACGAAGCGGAAGGGAACATCCTTGATCATCGCGCCCTGCGCGCTGTGAGTGTGCGTGGCCGTCAGGATGATGTTTTCCTTGGGCACATCGCCGGGCGCGAGCGCAAGCACGCGTTCCCGCAATTCCCGGTTGACCAGGCACAAATCGAGGTTTACAAGAAAGAGCCGGGTTTGGCCGTCATCCAGATAAAGCGCCCGCGCCCACAGGGGGTCATGCACCGCTACGGAATCCCGGCCCCAACGCGCCCCATAACCGTTCAGCGGCGCGCCAACGGGGCCGGTGATGTCCACCTTGGCCGCACCCGCCTCCAAGGCAATCGCCGGTTCCCACGCCAGCGCGACCGCCGTCACGCACAATACAATCCATCGCATGCGCATCATTCACCCGTGAAATTTGGTTTCCGCTTCTCCAGAAACGCTGCCACGCCTTCTGCGGCGTCTTTGCTGCGCGCCGCCGCTTCAAACCCCGCCTGCTCCAATTCCTGTCCGAGTTCCGGGCGCAGCGCCCGCTGCCGCAGGATGCGCAGTGTTTCACGCATGGCCACCGGCGGCTTCGCCGCCAGTGTCTCCGCCAGTTTCTTGGCTGCGTCCATCAATTCCTCCGGCGCGACCACCTGACACACCAGGCCTTCCTGAAGCGCCTCCGCGGCGCTGATATTCCGCGCCGTCATCAGCCACTCCCGTGCCCGGGCGTCGCCAACCAGTTGCGGCAACCGATGCGTGCCGCCCCAGCCGGGGATGATGCCGAGATTGATCTCCGGCTGGCCGAAAACAGCCTCGGTGGAAGCGATGCGGATGTGGCACGCCAGACATAATTCGCAGCCGCCGCCCAGGGCCATGCCGTTCACCGCGGCGACCACCGGCTTGGTGCATGCGTCAATGGCATTGATGGTCTTCAGTCCTTCCGCCAGCAATCGCCCCTCGGCCATTGGGTCGTCCAGCGATGCGCAAATCGTGGGGATGTCCGCCCCTGCCGCAAAAAAACGTCCCGTACCGCCAGTGATCAATATCACCCGCACGGCGGCGTCCGCTTCCGCCGCCGCGACCGCATCCCGCAATTCCTTCATCAGTTCCAGCGACAAGGCGTTCGCCTTGGGGCGGTTCAGCGTAATCACGACGCATTGATCCGCCTGTTCCACCAGAATGTTTTCATAGCCCATGCGTTTTCCCTCCCTGCGCCAGGCGGCGGACTCGCCGCACCGGCGTGATTTTTGATTCCTGTGTTTTTTGAAGCCCAAACAGCCCCGGCAATGTGAGTGGCCGTGGAGAAACAGTGTAGCATGTTCTGGGAGGCACATGCATTTGTGAAGTGCGCCCCTGCAGGGAAAAGGACAGCAAGGACAACAACGACAACAACGACACCATAGGAAGAAGAACGCGGCAAACGGGGACGCTTGCTGTCCTTGTTGTCCTTCGTGTCCTTGTTGTCCCTGCTTTCCCTTTGTCTTTTTCTTCCTTTGTGTCAACCCTCATCTCCCCGTTATACTCCATGCGTTTCCCCCAGCATTCATTCGAGGCTCAAAATGAATCTTTCCCGCATACACCAGGACCTGATGGTGCTCGCCGGAGAGTTGCCGCATCGCGGCGCGCAATCCAACCAGGAGCGGCGAGCCGCCGAGTTTTTGTTGTCACGCTTCAAAGAATACACGCCGGACGTGGAATTGGACGATTTCAACGCAATTGACAATCCCTATTACTTTTTTGCGGCGTGTTATACGGAATTCCTGATTGTGTCTGTGCTGGCGATTTGGTGGCCCAGTTTCGCGGCGGGCTACGGCACGATGGTTTTTCTGCTGTACCTCGCCGAATTCATGGGATACCACATCCTTTCCCGGTTTATGCCGCAGTATCCTTCCCAAAACGTCATTGCGCGTTTTCTGGCCGCGCGCCCGGAGCGGCTGATGGTGGTGTTCGCGCATTATGACAGCGGCGCGCAGACGCCCCTTACCCGTCCGGGGGCTTTGCGATGGTGGCGTCCCGTCCACCTGCTGCTGCTGATGTGCATGGTTATCGTGGTGGCCACTTGTCTTGCAGATGCCTTTCCCCTCGATGAAGACACGGCATATCCCCATATTGTAGAACTGCGCTGGACTGCCGCGACGGTGCTGGCCTGTGCGGCGGCGCTGTTGTTTCTCAGCGCGTCGCAGACGGAAGACATTCGGGGCGCAAACGAAAATGCGTCGGGTGCAACAGCGTTGCTGCGGATGGCCGAATCCCTTGCGCGGCGGCCCCTGGAAAACTGCGATGTCTGGCTGGCCGCCCTGGGATGCAATGAATCCTGGATGAGTGGATTGCGGCATCTTCTGGCTACACAGGGCTTCGACCGGTCGCAGACATGGTTCATCAATCTTGAGGCGGTCGGCGCGGGAAAACTGCACTATCTGAAAACGGAGGGATTCGTGCACCAGTTTCGCGCGGACAAGCGCCTCGTCGCCGCGGCCGAGGAGGTTGCGGCGGAATACAGCGTCGCAGCGGGCGCATTTCGCGCCCTTCCGACCGCCGCGCACCCCGCGCATGCGCGCGGATATGCCGCGATGAGCCTCATGGGACTGGGGGAAGACGGCCTTCCCGTAAACTGGAACAGCATTGACGACCGCGTCACCGCCGTGGAAGAAGCGTCCATTGCCGCCGCAGCGGACTTTGTGGAAGCGACGCTTCGAAAACTGGACACACAGACGCGTCGGGAAGGCGCAGCATGATCGCGGGCGTTGAATATCGGACCATGAGATGCTACGCTTTTCCATCCACATTCGGTTAAGGAAGTTCACGATGCGTTTGTGCTCAACGTTTGCAGCCAGTTCCAGGGCTACACGAACTGCTCTGGATTCCCGCGTGCGAGGGAATGACGGATTTCACAGAACGCTTCCTCTCTTTCGTCATTCCCGCGCAAGCGGGAATCCAGAAAAACAAAACGACCTGTTAACCCAACACGAACGTACGTTTTTCACATCAATAGGATACGTTAGGCGCCAGGAGGATTGCGTACCATGAACATTCATCCGGAGATTTTTCGCGAATACGATATCAGGGGCGTCGTGGGCAAGGACCTCGATGAAACGGTCATCGAACGCATCGCGAAAGGCTACGCCGCCTACATGCGCGGGAAGCGGCATCACAACGCCGTTGTGCTGGCGCGGGACGGACGCCTGAGTGGCCGGGCCTTTGCCAACGCGGCGATTGACGGCCTTGCTTCCGCGGGATTCAACGTGGTTGACATTGGACAGGTTCCCACGCCGGTCTGCTACTTTGCGCTGAATACGCTCAAGGTGGACGGCGGACTCATGATTACCGCCAGCCACAATCCCAAAGAATACAACGGGATGAAGGTGGCCGTGGGCAAAACCACGATTTACGGGGAGAAGATTCAGAAACTGCGCCGCCTCACCGAGGCGGGTGTGTATCCCACCTCTAACAAGCCGATTACCATTACCCGGATGAACATTATTCCCGCATACATACGCCGCATCGCCCGGGACATCAAACTGAAGCGGAAATTGAAGATTGTGGTGGACGCGGCGAACGGCGTCGGCGGCGTGGTTGCCGTGCCGCTCTTCGAGCAACTCGGCTGCGAGGTGATCCCGCTGTACTGCGATGTGGACGGCACCTTTCCAAATCATCACGCCGACCCGACCAAGGCGGAAAACCTCAAGGACTTGATTCGATTGGTGAAGAAACACAAGGCGGATGTGGGCATCGCATTTGACGGCGACGTGGACCGGCTCGGCGGATGCGATGAAAAGGGCAACATGCTCTGGGGCGACCGCCTGCTCGCCCTGTTCGCGCGAAGCATTCTCAAAGAGAAGCAGGGCGCGACGATCCTGGGGGAAGTAAAATGCTCGCGCGGCCTTTATGAAGACATCGAAAAGCACGGCGGAAAGGCGGTCATGTGGCGCACGGGTCATTCGCATATCAAGGCGGCGATGATTGAAAAAAAGGCGCTGCTCGCGGGCGAGATGAGCGGACACATCTTCTTCAAACACCGCTGGTACGGCTTCGACGATGCCATCTATTCCGCCGCGCGCCTGCTGGAACTCCTGGCGGCGGACAAGAAGCCGCTCAGCGCGCACCTCGCCACCATCCCGTCGCGGCCGATCACCCCGGAAATTGAATTCCACTGTGCAGATGACAAGAAATTCCAGGTCATCAAGAAGGCCGTCCACTATTTCAAGAAGGAACTCGGCCTGAATGTCATCACCATTGACGGCGCCCGCATCGAATTCCCCGATGGCTGGGGTCTCATCCGCGCATCCAATACCTCGCCCAAACTGATCATGCGTGTTGAGGCCGACACCCCAAAACGCCTCAAGGAAATCCGCGCTATGATCGAATCCAAGGTGAACGAACTGAACCGATAGGACAACGCTCCACACATTTTCAAATACAACACCCCCCGGCATCCATGGCATGCCAGGGGGTGCGCATTTTTAAATGGGAAACGCTGTGAAAATATCACTCGCTGCCCAATACCGCCGACAATGTAGCCATATCTTCCGTGACCGGGGGCGTGCCGCCAGGGAACGGCTGATATCGGATGAATTCCACATGGCCGTCAAGGTAAAGGACGTTGCATCCGCCGGGAACGTGATTGAACCCGGAGGCAATGGCCGACACCTGGTCCATCATGACGAAAATGGTACTCTGCGCCTGAGCGCTTGCAGCGGGGTTATTGATGTCGGTGATCATGAACCGCTCAATGCCTTCCCTGAACCGGTACACCGTTCTGCCGCCGCCATTGCCATAACCTTCCAGAATGTCTCCGGACATGTCAACATCAATCGCCCGGTTGAACGCAGCAGGTCCCGCGTTATATGCGGCGAGAAGATTGAACGCCACCGCCAGAAGCCCATTGACAAACTGTGTCGGGGCCGTGCTCCCGGCGGGCGGCATTTCGCTCGGGTCCAGAAATGAACTCAACAACCCCACCAGGGGATCAACTGGTGTCTGCTCGAACTTTGGGCCAACACGGTCAAGCACCCAGCCCAGATACATATAACTCGCATCCACAGCGCGCGCGCATTCGCCGCCGTGACGTGCAGGAACATTGAAACACCAGTTTCCTTGAGCATCCCTGGCTCTTCGCATGGATTCCGCCATTTTGGCATCCGATGGGCAAAACACAATCATCGGATCAGTCAAGTATTCAGGATACAATGAAAACATGTTGGGGCCGGCATCGGCAATAGGATCCTGCGTCAAAGTCCCGTCGGGGAAGGGGAAATAGCCGATTTGAATCACCGGCCAACGGCCGCCCGGAGATTCGTTGGCGTACATTTTATACACGAGCCCCCACTGCTTCAGATTGTTTTGGCAACTCGATCGCCGCGCTGCTTCGCGGGCGCGCGCCAGCGCGGGGAGCAATATGGCCGCCAAAATGCCGATAATCGCAATCACGACCAGCAGTTCAATTAAGGTAAAGCCTTTTTTACGCATGTTTCTTCTCCCAGTCAATGAGCCAAAATCCCACAGTGGAAATAGAAGACCCTGAAATTTGCACCTCCTTTCTCACGGTTGCCTTTGATGGGCACCCTTTCCATAGAAGACAGCGCACACATCACCGCTTCCTGCCGACAACGCTGTGCAGGAGTCATCAACGTATTAAAGATATGGTATCCCGTTGCTCTTCGGTGCGTCAAGAAAAGAAAAACCTAACGCGGCATAGCCACAACCACAAATATTAGGCTGCATCCCTCAAAACCACCGGCACCGTCATTCCCGCGCAGGCGGGAATCCAGCAATCACGCAACAGATGCCTTTGCTCTTCCCTGGGCCCCCGACTTCGCTGGGGTGACGGTGTGGGTAAAAGAATAGTGGCAAAATACCCGGTAAGGACGACAACCTTCACCAAACATTTGCGCAAACCGCGCAGAAGTCGTGATCAAAGGGTCTATCGGGGTATAGACCAGGATGCAATATCTGCTTGCTCTTGGAGAAGAACTGATCTATTATTATCAGAGAACAGTTTGCATCCATTGGCGTGGATTCCCATTGCCTGCGCCGACGAAAAGGAGCCCGACACGCGATGAATCGGAGAGAATTCATGAAACAGGCGACGGGGGGCATGGTTGCGCTGGGCGGCGGCATGTATCTGGTCGGTGCGGACAAGGCCGACGCTTCCCGCGCCACGCAGGATGCACTGCAGCGATGGGGCAATCCCTGGCGGCCGGAATCACCCAAACGCCTGTCCGATGTGACCCATGCGCTGGCGCAGCGGGCCATCGGGGGAGAACACGGCCGGAGCATGGTCCGTGCGGATTTCCATCTTAAAGACGATAATGTGGTCGGACTCTCCCCGGACATGCGTTACGCGGCGGCCTGCATGTTGGTCGCAGAGAAAGCCCCGCTACGGGTGCTCCCTGGAGAGCGCATTATCGGTTCGGCCACCTTGCTTGAAGCCCCGGAGCACAACACCCCCGTGGCCAACGTTGCCAGCGTCAGCCACACCACGCTTGGTTTTGACCGCGTTCTCAAGGAAGGCTACCGAGGCATTCGCAGCAGAATTGAGGATCGGCTCGCGCGCGGCGGTCTGGACCCTGGTGGCGAGGACCTGCTGCGCGCCATGCTGTGCTGTCTTGATGCCGCCGGGGTGTGGCATGCGCGCCACATGGCGTTGCTCGAAGAACGTATTGCCGCGTCGGACGGAGAGGAGCGGGCGAATTACATCAAAGTTCGCGATGCGCTGCGCCATGTGCCGGATCAGCCCGCATCCAATTTCCACGAAGCCGTGCAATCGCTCTGGTTCGCCTACGCGTTTCAGCGGCTCATGGGCACGTGGTCGGGCATCGGCCGCATTGACGAGATGCTTGGGCCCTATCTCAAACGGGATTTGCAGGAAGGCCGGTTGACCCTGGATGAAGCGCGGGAAATCCTGGCGCATTTCTGGGTCAAGGGCTGCGAATGGATCGGCGCGTTCGACACACGCGGCTCCGGCGACGCCCAGCACTATCAAAACATCATCCTCAGCGGCGTTGACACGCAGGGACGCGACGTGACCAACGAAGTCACCTGGCTGGTGCTCGATATCGTCGAGGAACTGCACATCAGCGACTTCCCGATTGCCGTGCGCGTCAGTAAGCGCACGCCGGAATCACTGTTCTGCCGTATCGCCGAGGTACAGCGGCATGGCGGCGGCATCGTGGCGATTTACAACGAGGATGTCGTCATTGACGGACTGCTCCAATTCGGCTATCCGCTGGAAGAGGCGCGATGCTTCGCCAACGACGGCTGCTGGGAAGTGCTCATCCCCGGAAAAACCACCTTCAGTTATGTGCCGTTCGATGCCCTGGTGCTTTTGCATCAGGCCCTGGGTCTTGCAGATGAAGGCCAGGCATCGCCGCAGAACCCCGATTTTGAAAGCCTCTATGCGGCATTTGTCGAAAGACTTCAGAAGCAGGTGGCCCACCACCACAACATTGCCGATCATTGGGCGCGCGGCGGCCATCCCACGCCGCTGGTATCCCTGCTGGTGGACGACTGCATCGAGCGCGGGCGGTCCTATTACGATCGCGGATCGCACTACACCGTCTTGGCCCCGCACGCGGGGCGGCTCGCCAATGTCGCCAACAGCCTGCTCGTCCTGAAGCGGCTGGTCTATGAGGACGGATCTGTTTCCTTGCCGGACTTCGTTGCGATTCTGCGCGATGATTGGCAGGGCGAGGAAAACCTGCGCCGGACGATTCTCAACCGTTTTGATTTCTACGGCAATGATACGGAGGAAGCGGACGCCATGACCCGGCGCGTTTTCGACGATTATACCGCTATCGTCGCGGAAACCCGCGAGCGCAACGGCGTGTTGCGACCGGCGGGCATCAGCACTTTTGGCCGGGAAATCGAATGGAGCCAGCAGGACACCCTGCGCAAAGCCACTGCCGACGGACACCACGAAGGCGCGGTGCTCGCCACCAATTTCTCACCGTCCCCGGGCACGGACAAGAAGGGGCCGACCGCCGTCATCCGCTCCTACTGTAAAATGGACTACCGCAAGACGCCCAACGGGGCCACTCTCGAACTCAAGATTCACCCCGACAGCGTCAAGGGCGACGTGGGCCGCGACGCCATCGCGGCGCTCATGCGCACCTTTGTGGAACTCGGCGGCTGGTTCGTGCATGTGGATGTGGTGGATTCCGCGATGTTGATTGACGCCCAGCGTCACCCGGAGAAATACCCCAACCTCGCCGTGCGCATCGCCGGCTGGTCCGCCCGCTTCGCCACCCTCAACAAAGACTGGCAGGACATGGTCATCGCCCGCACCCAGCAGATCGTGTAAAAACCGCATTCAATGCATATTTTGCTTTTTCGGCGCCCAAGAAACTATAATGAAACATAGGGGATGGGGTTCCCCTTAAACGCCGAAAGGCTGATGACTCCTACTGTGTCCGTGGATACGGTGGGAGTTTTTTGTGTCTCTCTCGCCAGAACAGAGATACCCCTTCTCCTCCCACGCTCACTGCATACATGCGAAAAACAGGGAGAATCATCATGGAATCGGCATTCACAACAGCAACGATATGGCTGGGATTGGCGCTGCTTGCCACTGTTCTCGCGAGTCATCTGCGCATCTCCGTGGCCTTGCTGGAAATCTGCGTGGGAATTGCTGCGGGCTTTGCTGCGGATTATTGGTTTGGCGAGGGGACGCTCGGCGGCGATTTACCTTGGTTGCGTTTTATCGCAGGAACGGGTGCGGTTGTGCTCACGTTTCTTGCCGGCGCGGAACTGGAACCCGCCGTGCTGCGTCGCAAGTGGAAGGAGGTCAGTGTTGTTGGATTTATTGGCTTCCTGTCGCCGTTTCTGGGATGCGCGGCTGTGGCGCATTACATTCTGGGTTGGGAACCGCGCGCGAGTCTGCTGGCGGGGGTCGCGTTGTCCACCACATCCATGGCCGTCGTTTACGCGGTGATGCTGGAAACCGGCTTCAATCAGACGGATTTCGGCAAGGGGATTCTCGGCGCCTGCTTCGTCAATGACCTGGGCACCGTACTGGCGCTGGGAATCCTGTTCGCCCCATTTACCTACAAGACAATTGTGTTCGCAGTCGTATGCGTTATCACCCTGGCGACCCTTCCGTTCATTACTTCACGATTGATCAATCGCTATGCTTTTCACACGGCCGCAGTCAGAACAAAATGGGTGTTGTTCGTTCTCTTCGGGCTGGGAACGCTGGCGCTATGGTCCGGCAGCGAGGCGGTGCTGCCCGCGTATCTGGTCGGCATGGCCATGGCCGGGGTCGCCGCCCAAGACCATCATTGGGTGCGCCGGTTAAGGACGCTCACCATCGGGCTTTTGACTCCGTTCTATTTCATTCGCGCCGGTTCGCTTGTATCATTGCCGTCCGTGCTGGGGGCCCCGGTGGTGTTCCTGGTGCTGCTGGCCGGGAAAGTCGTTTCCAAAATATTCGGGTTGTATCCGGTTATCGGCCGCTTCCACCGAGAAGACAAATCACGATGGTATTACACCCTGCTGATGTCCACAGGACTGACATTCGGCACCATCTCGGCGTTATATGGCTACGCGAACAACATCATCACGCGGGACCAATACTCTTTCCTGGTGGCGGTGGTTATCGGCAGTGCGGTGGTACCCACCATGATTGCCAATTTTTTCTTCCTGCCCCGGCACCTGCTCCCTCGGAATCCCATCGGGGATGAGGAACTCCCGCAATTGGAAAAGATCTCCATGCTGGAACCGGAGAATGGTTCCGGGCCGAATCTTGATGAGGAATAATAAGCCATAGGTTGCCAACCCGGATCACGAAATACGCTGCCCGGCACCCGGCTGACAATGCAAACGTATGTTGACATGTTTACATGGTGTTGTTCTAATATTGCACCTATTGATCATTTCGATTTTCAACCATCAAACCGTCCTTAATAGGTATTGCCAGAGGGCCGCAAAAAACAATGCTTGATCTCATGCAATTTGAAGAAGCGTATTTTGATCGCCTTTGGGGCGGCAATAAACTCCGTGAAATCCTCGGCAGAGACACGCCGCCTGACAGGCGCATCGGCGAGGCATGGCTGATCGCGGACCATGCGGTGCATGAAAGCATCGTGAAAGCGGGTCCGTGGCAGGGCTGGACCCTGCGCCGCCTGATGCAGGAAAACGGGGAGGCGCTTCTCGGAAAGGCCAAGCCCACGCTCCATGGGCGCTTCCCGTTAATGCTGAAACTGTTGGATACCGGCGATCTGTTGTCCGTGCAGGTGCATCCCGACGATACGACGGCGCAGGCGCTGGGCGAACCGGATGTGGGCAAGACGGAGATGTGGCATGTATTACATGCGGACCCGGGAAGCGAACTGATCTGCGGTCTTGAACCCGGCGTTACGCCGGACGCATTCGCTGCCGCCATTGCGGATAATTCTGTCGCCGGCATGATGAAGCGGTTCCCCGCACCCCAAGGCACTTCGGCGTTCGTGCCCGCGGGCACGGTGCATGCCATCGGTGGGGGGCTATTGCTGGCGGAAATTCAACAGAACAGCGACCTGACGTACCGTATCTATGACTGGGGACGGGCGGATGAACACGGCAGAGCGAGAACGCTGCACATTGAAAAGGCGCTGAAAGCCATCCATTTCGGTTCCGGGCACAGCGGTCCCACGCAGCCCTTGGACTGCACGCGCCACGGCATGCCATGTTCCATTCTGGCGGCGTGCCGCCATTTTGCGGGGGTGTTGATGCCGGTTTCAGGCGCATGTCGTCTTCCGGTTGAAGGCCGCTGCCATATCGGGCTGGTGAAAGAGGGAAGCCTGCGCGCCAAGGGCCTTCACGACGCGTATTTATTGCATGCGGGTGGCGCATTTTTGGCGCCGGCGTGCCTGGAATGCGTAGAACTGGAGGGGGATGGCGTCATCCTGGACTATTTCGCGCCCGATTTGAAATGCGATATCTTACAGCCGCTCCGTAACGCCGGGCATCCCCCGGAAACCATCGCCCGACTCGGCGGCGACGCCGCCGACAATGATTTGGCTGCATTGCTCGAATAGGGGACAAGTAGAGCAGAGATTCCGACTGCAACCACAGGCTAAAGCCCGTACTCCAAGCCCCACCGGGTTTCGCGCCTGGGTTGCCCTGCGCTCGGCAGTGGTTCACGAGAATGGTCAGCTGTTTATCGCTTCTATTTCCTCAGCAGAAATGTCCCTCAAGAGCAACAACGCAACGGCGTCCGCCTTTCGGTACAGGGGTTCCACGACCAATCCCAAGGCGTACCAGATGGGGGCGGAATAGAGCATAATCTGTCCATGCAGATTGTAGGGAATGCCTGAATAATCCCATACGCGCAGCCCCAGTCCCCAAGTGAAAATGATTCCGGAGACATATTCCACAAAGTAGATGAGCAGCATGTAGAAAAAGGCGCGCACCGGCAACGGAACACCCAGACGGATTAAGCGCGCGGCGACCGGCATGAGGATCAAACCGATCAGCCCGTAATCAATCATCATCCACGGTGAAGTCTGCCCGTGCATGTTCAGGTTGCCGTTCCAGAGTTGGATGGCGGCATGATAGAACACCTCGCCAAGCATCCCCCCCATAGCAAAAATCAGGAATCGTATCAACGCTCTCCTAATTCGCATAGTCGTAGTAACAACTCCCATCCGCGCAACGATATGGACCTGGCGAGACGCCTACGCTGAGTGGCTCCCCTCAGACCGTCGCGCTCAAATCCAGCCACTGAATGCCGGCACGTTTGAGAGCATAACCGGTTTCGCGCAGATAGTTGCCGTAGCAGGTCATCCAGTGGAAACCGTGCATTTCCTCCAGCAGCCGCTGGCTGTCGGCGTTCATGCCGATGTCCACTTGGCTGGTGCAGATGTCGAGCGCGGGATTTTCCAGCACCTTCCCTGTGAAACCGATCCATCGCTCACCGGAGAACGCGGGAACCAGAAGCGTCATCTCCTGTCCCGGGCGCATGGCGACCTTGGGGGCCGCGCCATAATCCGACTCGAAGTGGGTGCGGATGGCCACCTCTTCGTAGTGTTCGCCGTCCATTTTGCGCGGGGCCGTGCAATGCGCGACGGTGACCATGTTGCTGTGTGGATACGTCGGATTGCAGAAGAAAACCGGCTTCCCGGAAATGTAATGCAACAGGATGCCGGAGGGAATTACCACGAAGTCGGACTCGCAAAAAGCCATGCACCCCGCGTCGTTCAGCAGGGTCAGGCAGAGGCATGCGGTGGTTTCGGACATGGGAATGATGGTGCCCATGCAGTGGCCGACGGTCAGTGCGTCGGTTTGATGTTCGGCCATGAGACCGCGAAATACCTCGGTGAGCACGAAGGCGTTGTCCACAAAGCGTTTCATGTGTTCGAGGGTCTGCGGGGAACCGCGTCCCGCGAGGAGTTCCGCCGTGGTGAGTTCCTCCTGCAGGGGGTACAGCGTCACACCGGGTTGCGCGAGATATTCGCGGGCCTCCTCGTGACAACGCTGCACAAGCGCTGCGTCCGCGCGCGCGGCCAGGATGCGCTCCTTCAGTTGGTCATAAGGCACTTCAATAAGGTCCATTCCCCAACGGTCACGGGCATTTTGCGGGGCCTGGCTGTTTCCGCCCTTGTCCCATCCGAGCGCGCCGCCGATGGCGATGATGCGTTTCCCTTGGATGTTTTTCAGGCCGCGCAGGGCGCGCAGCCGCCAGAGCAATTCGTCGTGATCGTCAACCACCACATCGTGGATGTCCATGCCGCC
>CAZLII010000022.1:0-15147 GCA_964559065.1 uncultured Nitrospirales bacterium
TATCATGCCCGCAGTTGGATGCTGCGCCGCAGCGGCGCGCCTACCCGGCCCGGATTCGTCATGAAAAAACACAGCGGCGGCGGCCCCTGCATTGACATCGGCGTGCACATCCTCGACCTGACGCTCTGGATGATGGGCAATCCCAAGCCGGTGGCCGTCTCCGGCGTCACGCAGAACAAACTCGCCAAACTGCCCGGACAGTTCAGCACCTGGGGTGGCCCCATCCCCAAATTCTGGGACGTGGAGGAATTCGCCGCCGCAATGGTCCGCTTTGCCAATGGCAGCACCTTGGTGATCGAGGTGAGTTGGCTGCTGCACCACAAAACGGAAAGCGAAGACATGCAGATGTGGCTGTACGGCGTAAAAGGCGGCGCGCACTGGCCCAGCAACGAAATCCTCAGCACCGACTACAAGGCCAAGCAGTTGCTGAATACCCAGGTGACCCTCGAAGAACGCGGCGAACCCCACGCCAAAGAATGCATAGCCTTCGCCGAAGCCGTGGCCCTGGGAAAACCTTCGCCCGTGCCGCCTGAGCAATCCCTTGATGTCATCACCATTCTCGATGGTCTCTACCGCAGCGCAGCATCAGGCAGGGAAGTCGCTCTGAAATAGGAGAAGAACCCAAAGAACACGGACCACCACGGACAAACACGGACTTGGTATCCTTGGCGTCCTTATTGTCTTTGCTGTCCTTGTCGTCCGTGTCAGTCTGTGTCAGTCCGTGTTCTGCGTAATTGCTCCAGTGTCATGGGGGCTTTTGGCGGCTGCCGCAGAATGACATAGTCCTCATCTTCCACCTGGCCGCCATTTCTCATAATGATCGCTTCGGTCAACTGCTGACACGCAGGGATAAGTGTGTCGAAAGAGTGGGCGGTGAAAGAGAACGGTTTGTCGCGAATCGCGTCAATGCCGCCGGTCCAATGGTCGCCCAGCGCGGCATATCCCTTCATGCAGCCCAGCACGCCGGCGGCATTGGAGGCGTTGCAGTCGGTGTCCTGGCCGCAGCGCGTGGCGATTTCCACCGTCTTCAACATGTCACCGCCGCCGTACAGCAGCCCCATCACGACATACGCGCCGTTCAACTTGGCGTCAATATTGACGGGATCATTCGGCTGACAATCCTCATCGGTCTGCCATTTCTCTTCAATCTTGTGCCATACCGTGAGCCAGTCGTCCGGGTGTTCCGCATGCCACCGGATCACGTCGGAAATGCACTGATGATAGGTGGATTCTTCAGGAATGCAACGCAACCCCTCCTGAATCACGTGCAGCACGTTCTCCGGCTCGAAGTATGCGGCCGCGTACATCCCGGCCACAAACATGCCGCCGTAGAGTCCGTCGCCGTAGTTCATGATCCGTCCGAAGATGTTGCAGAGCCGTTGCGCTTCCTGCGGCATGCCGGGACACAGGATGCCGAAGATGTCCGCCTCAATCTGAAAATCTATATCGTCCGAATGGGAATTGTTGTCGGGATGCCCCGACATCGGCGGCATGATGCCCGCTCGAATATTGTCGCGCCCTTTTTTATTGGCGTGCCACAGCGGATACTTCGTCTCGGCGAAGGCTTTCCCCGCCTGCTCATGGGTGATGTCCAGACCGTGTTCCTCAAGCGCCTCGAGGAACGTCATTTCGACATACAGGTCATCCTGCATCAGCGTCTTGTGGATGCGTTCGGGTTTCCAGGGTTCAAGCGGTTCCAGGATGGGTTTGGCATTGGATTTGAACTCGTAAATGTCGCCGAAGCAAACCCCGATCATCTGGCCCGCCCACGCGCCCTTGCTTTTGTCCAGGTATTCTTCTTTGCTCAGCGCCACGGTGTCCGCTTCGCCATAAGCCACCCAGGCAAGCCGCCACGCCATCAGCGATATCACCAGGAATCGTTTCATCGTAGGCATGCTCCTTCTCCTGCCAAGTTTGATTGGCCGCACAATACCATCGCCCACGGCGTATATGCAATGCGGAGATACTCAAGAACCCGGAGCCAGCCACTCCTTGAGATCAATGCGGGTGAAGGCGCGCAGGGTGGCGGTGACGGGCGGATTGTTGCCTGCGATGGCCACATAGGCGGCGTTGTTCCTGGGATCGAAAACGAAAGAGTGCAGGGTCACGTGGTTGAAGACCGGGCCGTTGGCGAGCAGTTCAATGGCGTCGCGTACATCCAACGCGCCGGGGCGCTCCTGGACTTGCCTGCCCAGCCAATCGTAGCGCAGCCAGGTATTCTGGATTTTCAAGAGCGGGATTGCAGTGCGCAGTTGCTCGCGATCTTCGATATTGATCCCGACGGAAGGCCCCATCACCGTGGCCAGTTTGAAGAGTTGGTCTTCCCCAATAGGGTGGTTGGTGCGGCGCACGGCGTCTTCCATCGCCCAATGACCGGTGTTCTCATTTTCCTTCGGGTCCATCGGGGCGTAAACCTCGCAGACCTTGGCGTCCACTTCAAGCGCGCGCGCATCCGGGATTTTCCCATCGCCGATAATGAAGTTCCAGCCCGTGGTACGGGGACCGGCCTGCATGATCGCCACCGCTTCGTCTAGAGTCCGGGCTTTCTCCAGGATGCGCCGCATGATCAGGAACAGCGGAAGACCGTCGAAGGTGGCATCGGGGGAAGTCGAGGTCATTTCTCCGATGGTAATGCCGTGGGCGTTCATGCCGCTGACGCTGCCGATGCCGCCCGCCCAGCCAAGCATCATGAACGGGGTGCCGTCCTTGGGCCGCCAAATCAGAATCGCCGCATCATCCTGCGCATCGGCGCTGATGTTCCAATCCAGGTTCCGCGCATGGATCAGGCGCCCGTCGGGCGTCCATTTTCCCCACGCCGCGAAGTTTGAACACCCCGGCGGCGCGTCAGGGCCGTAGTGTAGGATTTCGGAAGAAGTGACGCCCAAGCGAACGTCTTCATAGGTGACATCATCCACCCCCGCCGCCTTCAGTCCTTCCACCAGCGCCTTCATCTCCGCAACATATTCCTGCGGAAAATGCTTCTCCATGCGCTCGGACTGTGCCATCACATATTCCACCGTGTAGAGTTGCTCCCAGATCGCCCTGACCATATAGCCTTCTTTGATGACATGGCGCACCTGTTTGGAAAGTAGGCGACCATGCTGGAAGCCCATTTCCGCATGTGTTCCTTCCATGACGCACACCAGGTGTTCGCCCACCTGGTAGAGTTTGCCCGCGCCCTCGGAATCCAGCAGTTTCACCTCCGGATTTTCGATGATCTCCGGGCTGCGCCAGCCCGCTGGTTTTTGCGCCTGCTGCGCAAATGCCGGAACGGTCCAAGCGCCGCACAACAACGCGGTGGCCAACAAGCCGTGAATAGCGTGAAATCGCATGATAGAGGTCCTCCCTGAATTGAAACCGGCTTCCCGGCGCGTAATGCACCGCTATTTCAGCCGATGATTTTGATTGTCATTAGACCCTGCTCCGTTTCAAGGGGTTTCGGCCCCTGTCGCCCCTTCGGAAGAAGGTGGATGGTGCTGTCGGAATGCCTTGCTGAATTGCGGAATGTTCAGGTATTGCCATCAAAGTCAACGGAAAGGGGATAGTGATCAGCACAAACAGAGACCTTTGTAACACAATGACTTTTTACGGCACATCCTACTGAACCTGAAACTGTAATTGCGAGTGATGAGAAAAGATATGATCCCCACGCAGAATCAACCCCTGAAATCTTTGATCGTGACTTCTGCCCCTTTCGCGCAGATGTTTGATGAGGGTTGTCGTCTTGCCATGTGGTGCGCAACGATTTTTTGCCCCAAGGCTCGTCACCCCCGCGAAAGCGGGGGTCCAGACAAAAAACGAAGGTATCGGAAATGTGATTACTGGATTCCCGCCTGCGCGGGAATGACGGGAGTGGTGGCTTGGGGTGCGATATCCCATGCATGTGGTTGCGGCTGTGCCGCGTTAGGCCATTGGTTCTTCAGCATGAAATTTTTAGGCGTACACTGAAACCACCGTAGGTATTGTTCGGTCAATCCATCCGGGAGGGAGAGGCGGTGTCAGTAGTTTTTCTCAGGATTCCTAGTTCCAAGTCTTCTATTGCAGGGCTGTTCTCCCTCTTTCTAACCGTTGGGCTGACACTGATTGTCGGCTGTGATGGACGGCCCGGCGACCGCAGCGCTTTTATTCCGCTCCCGGACAAATATGAGGTCCGGATTCTGCGCGATAACTGGGGCGTTCCACACATTTTCGGCAAACGGGATGCCGATGTCGCCTATGGATTGGCCTATGCCCACTGTGAGGACAACTGGACCACCATCGAAGAGCAGATGCTGCTGGTCCGGGGAAAAATGGCCTCCGTGCTGGGACGCGAGTTCGCCAAATTCGATTATCTGGTCCATTGGTTCCGCGTGCGGGAGTTTGTGGACGCCAAGTTTGAAAGCGATCTCAGCCCGGAACTCCGGGCGCTGCTCGATGCCTACGCGGACGGCATCAATCATTTTGCGGCGCTGCATCCCGAAAAGATGCCGCATCTGGAACTGCCGGTTACAGCCAAAGACATCGTTGCCGGGGCCACACTGAAAGCCCCCTTTTTCTATCGCCTCGACGATTACCTGAAATCGCTCTTCGAGGACGACAGGGCCATCCCCATTGACCACAAGGGACAGATTGGGATGAGTATCCCGGAGGAAAACCCTTTCACTCGCGGACTCGCGATGGGGTCCAACGCCTGGGCTGTAGGGACTTCGAGGTCCGCAGACGGCGCGACGCGCCTCGCCATCAATTCACATCAGCCATGGACCGGCCCCGTAACGTGGTATGAGGCGCACGCCCGCAGCGAAGAGGGTTGGAATATGATAGGCGGCACGTTTCCCGCTGCGCCGCTCATTTTCAAGGGGCACGACGAAAACAAGGGTTGGTGCCATACCATCAACCAGCCGGACCTCGCGGACATTTACCAACTGACCATCAACCCGGAGAACCCCGACCAGTATCTGTTTGACGGCCAATGGCACGACTTGGAACGCGGGGTGGCGCGAATCAACGTGCGTCTCTGGGGCCGCATCTCGTGGACCTTTTCGCAGGAACTGCTCTGGTCGGTGCATGGTCCCGCAGTGCGGCGGCCGGACGGTGTCTTCGCCATTCGTTTCGCCGGTTATGGGGAAGTCCGGCAGTTGGAGCAATGGTACCGCATGAACAAGGCGCGCAACTTGGACGAATTTCTGGCGGCCATGCGCATTGGCGGTCTTTCGTCGTTGAACACCCTCTATGCGGACCGTGAAGGGAACATCTATTACGCCTACAACGGCCAATTCCCCATGCGAACGGAAGGTTACGACTGGCGCGGCATCCTCCCCGGAGACACCTCCGAAACTTTGTGGACGACCTTTCACCCCTTTGACAGCGTTCCCCAAGTGCTGAATCCGCCGTCCGGATTCATCCAGAACTGCAACAATTCGCCGTATTACACGACGGATGGCGCGGGGAATCCGCGTCCGGAAGATTATCCGGAAACAATGGGCATCCAGTCTGGTATGACCAATCGCGGGTGGCGTGCCCTGGAAACCTACGGGGCGGACCCCGCCATCACCCGCGAAGAATTCTATGCCTATAAATACGACAAGGTATATTCCGAACGTTCCAGACCCGCCCGATTCCAGGCGGCAGTGCGTGAGGCGGCCATTCCCGATGATCCCCTGTTGCAGAAAGCGGCCGCCCTGCTGACCGCATGGGACCGCAGCACAGACAAAGACAATCGCGGGGCGGCGCTGGCCGTGCTGGCATCGGGCGCTTACGTCGAGGGGCGAGCATGGCGCGAAGGAAGCGATGACATCATCGCCCGCCTGCGCCGGGCGGCGAAACTGCTGATGGAAAAACATGGGCGTCTGGATGTCCCCTGGCAGGATGTCATGCGCCTGCAGAGAGGCGAACTGGACTTGGGACTGGGCGGGGGCATGGATTGTCTGCGCGCCCTGGACCCCTCACTCCAGGAGGACGGCCGGTTCAAGGCCGTCAACGGCGACTGCTATTTTCTTATGGTCGAATGGACCGCCGACGGACGGATGATTTCAGAAGGCATCCACCAGTTTGGCGCGGCGACGATTGACGCCGATTCCCCGCATTACGCCGACCAATCGCCGCTATTCGCCGAAGAAAAGACCCGGCCTACGTTGTTCTACGAGGAAGATATCCGGGCCAACCTGAGACGGGAATACCGGCCGGGGGAGTTCATCGGGCCGTGGTATTTGCAATGAGTAACGGAAACAGGGACCTGAAACAATGAAATCCTTGAACATTTTGCTTGTAACTGCCTGCTTTGTATTATGCCTCTTCGTATCTTCCTGCGCGCCGCCTTTGGACACCGCGTCCCTGATCCCGCCGCCGGGCAAATATGACGTGCGCATCCTGCGCGACACTTACGGCGTGCCGCACATTTACGGCAAGACCGATGCGGATGTCGCTTATGGCCTGGCCTATGCCCATTGCGAGGACGATTTCCCCACCATGCAGGAGGTGCTCCTGCTGTCGCGGGCGAAACTGGCCTCCGTCATGGGCCGCGAAGCGGCACCCTTCGACTATCTCGTGCAATTGTGCCGTTTTCAAGAAATTGTGGATGCCAAATACGAGACGGAACTCTCGCCGGAAGTGCGCGCCATCTGTGATGCCTATGCCGACGGTTACAACCACTACGCTGCACTCCATCCCAAGGCGGTCGTACCGGGCGTGCTCCCGGCGACAGGCCGCGATGTGGTGATGGGCTTTGTCGCCAAGACGCCCTTGTTCTTTGGTATGGACGGCGCCGTGCGCCGGCTGATGGGCGACAGGCGCCCTCTGGAGGTATCCCCCAGACTGGCCGCGCGACAGGGCGGCTTCCTCACGCGCCATATGCCGATTGGCTCTAACACCTTTGCCATCGCGCCCGGCCGAACCCCGGACGGCAAGACCCATCTCGCCGTCAATTCGCATCAGCCCTGGACCGGTCCCGTGGCGTGGTACGAGGCGCGACTGAAAAGCGAGGAAGGGATGGACATTGTCGGCGGGGTATTCCCCGGCACACCGATTATCCTGCATGGACACAACCGGGACATCGGCTGGGCGCACACCGTCAATCATCCCGACCTGGTGGACATCTATGTGCTGGAAATGAACCCGGAAAACCCGAACCAGTACCGCTTCGACGGCGAATGGCGCGACCTGGAAGTCCGGAAAGTGCCTGTCACTGTGCGGCTCTGGGGATCATTGAAATGGACCTTCAAACAGGAGGCGCTGTTCTCCGTGCACGGTCCCGTAATTCGCCGTCCGCACGGCGTCTATGCGCTGCGCTATGCCGGCTATGGCGACATCCGCCAGGTCGATCAGTGGTACCGCATGGGCAAATCGCGCAACATTCACGAATTCGAACAAGCGATGCGCCTGCGCGCCATTCCCTCCTTCAATGTCGGATACGGCGACAAGGAAGGCAACATCTGGTACATCTACAACGCGCTGTTCCCATTGCGCAGCAAAAACTATGACTGGAAAAAATATCTCCCGGGCGATACCTCGGAAACGTTGTGGACCGAATACGCGCCGTTCGATCAGATGCCCCAAGTGAAAAATCCCGCTTCCGGCTTTGTCCAGAACTGCAATTCAACGCCGTACCAGACCACCATCGGCCCGGACAATCCGAATCCCAATGATTTCTGCCCGACCTATGGCATTGAGACGATGATGACCAACCGCGCCCTGCGCCTGCTCGAACTCCTCGGCGCGGACGACGCCATCACGGAAGAGGAATTTTACGAATACAAGTACGATATGGCGTATTCGACAAACTCCATGGCCGCGGAACTGCATAAGAAGATTCTGGAGGCCGCGCCGTTTGATGACCCGGTCGTCCAAGAGGCATGGGAAGTCATCAAGGGCTGGGACTTCATGACAAACCGGGAAAACACCGGCACGGCCATTGCCGTGCTCACCATGGAACCCGTGGTGCGCGCCATGATGTTTGACAATCCCGTGCCGGACTTGATGAAACTCTTCTACGAAAAGGCCCATCTGCTCAAGAACACCTTTGGCACAATCGCCGTGCCTTGGGAACAGGTGAACCGCCTTGTGCGCGGCGACGTGAATCTGGGAATGGGCGGCGGTCCGGATATCCTCCATTGTGTTTACGGAAGATGGACCGGAAAATACTTGGAAGGCGAGGCGGGCGACTGCTATGTACTCATGGTCACCTGGGACCCGGATGGAACCGTCCGGTCACGCAGCATCCACCAGTTCGGCAGCGCAACATCGCGCCCGGATTCGCCCCACTACGCCGATCAGGCGCCGCTCTTCGTGGCGCGGGAAACCAAGCCGGTCTGGCTCGATGAAGACGAACTGCGGACCAATCTCAAAGAGGAGTACCGGCCCGGCGAACCGCGCGCCACGCAATAATGTGCGTCCCTCATGCGAAGACGATGGTGCGGCGGCGGTACACCATGATACGGTCTTCCGCATGGGCCTTGACGGCCTCGGCGAGCACCCGCTTCTCGATGTCGCGCCCCATGGCGACGAGGTCCTGCACGCTGTGCGTGTGGTCCACGCGCACGCTTTCCTGGCAGATGATCGGCCCCGTGTCCAACTCTTCCGTCACATAGTGGCTGGTGGCGCCGATAAGTTTTACGCCGTGTTCGTAGGCCTGGTGATAGGGCCTCGCCCCCTTGAACGCTGGCAGGAACCCGTGGTGCACGTTGATCATGCGGTTCCGGAACGCATCCACCAGTAAGGGCGTCAGTATCTGCATATACCGCGCCAGCACCACGAAGTCCACGTAGTGCTGCCGGAACAACTCCAGCACATGCCGTTCAGCAGGCGCACGGTCGTTCTTATCCACCGGCACACAGACAAACGGTACGCGGAAATTGGCGGCCACGCGTTCCAAGTCCGGATGATTGCTGACGACCAGCACGATGTCGGCCCGGATTTCGCCGTATTGATGCCGGAGGAAAAGATCGTAGAGGCAGTGATCGTATTTGGAAACCATGATGGCCATGCGCTTGCGTTCGTCCCCAAAACTGATTTCAGCCTCCATGCCGAAGGCATCCGCCAAGGCCGTTAATTCACGCCGCAGTTCCTCTTTCGGGATCGTCATTTCCCGGCGATCAAAATGCACGCGCATGAAAAAACGGTTGTCCAACTCCTCCGTGTGCTGCTGCGCGTCAATGATATTGCCGCCGCGCTCGTAGAGAAACTTGGATACGTTATAGACAATCCCCTTCTTGTCCTCGCAATTGAGTCGCAATACCGCTGTCTGCATGATTCCTCCCCGCCAATCAGGGCTTGCTTTCCGTTTTCCCCGCCTTCTTACGCAACGGCTGCCGCCGCAATCCGTCCGCCAAATGCCACAACGCCAATACCGGATGCCGTCGCGGCATCCGAGGCCCGGCATAGCGCATCACCGTGCGAACCCGCTCGCGTTGTGCCGGCTTATAACAATGCACCGGACATTTCGCGCAGGTCGTCTTGCCCTCCTTAAAGGGACAACGCGAGAGACGCGCCTCAGCATACTCCAGCAGTTCCCGGCATTCCAAGCACAAATCTCTTTTCATACCGTGGTGGTCGCGACAATACATGCCAATCATCACGGATATTGTTCTTCGTTCCCGCGCCATACGTCCGGAAAATATGTTCATGGTCTGTCCACTCCTGTATACAGGAAAAATAATACGGGCATTTGCGAAATGGGCTTATTATTCATATGCAAACGAAAAATATCCCGGATTTTCGATGAAGATGGTATCAAGGATGCCCATTTCGCAAATGTCTCTGATAGCACATACAGTATATGAAAATTACGAAATGCTTGACTCCGTATTGGCGTTGTAGTATTATTTTTTTTTGTGGCGCAAGGGGCTATAACCTTTGCGTACTAATTCCAACAAAAAGGAGATGTTTACTATGAACCGTGCAAAAGGATTTACCCTTATCGAACTGCTCGTTGTTATCGCCATTATCGGCATCCTGGCGGCCATTCTGCTTCCGGCATTGGCCCGGGCGCGCGAAGCGGCCCGGCGTTCTTCCTGCCAGAATAATCTCAAGCAATTGGGATTGGTCATGAAAATGTACGGCAATGAGTCGAAAGGTGAACGGTTTCCGCCGAAATCCATCAACCCCGGCAATTTCTTTTTCTCCATGAAGGCGACCTATCCCGAATACCTAACAGATTTGAATGCCATTTTCTGCCCTTCGGACGCAACGGACAGCCCCAACCGCTTCCTTGGTCCCAACGGGGAATGGCTGGACGCAAATGGACAAGTGCTGATTTCACTGTTGGATGGCGATCCACGGGGGATCGGCTATGTGCCTGGCGTGGAAACCTCCGACCGTTCGTATTTCTATCTTGGCTGGGCGATTGCCGACAACGCATGGCTGGTCCCGGTAGATCCATTCACTGGCATCCTGTCGTTCTACGTATTCAACATGGTGGCCCCGTGGGGCGGCGGCAGCCCTGCTGAAGCGAATGCCGTGGAAATCAACAACGACAAGGATTATGTATTCGATCATCCCGGGAACCAGAAAATCCCCGCGCAGTCAATCAACATCTATCGTTTGCGCGAAGGGATTGAACGCTTCTTCATCACGGATATCAACAACCCGGCGGCGTCCGCGCAGGCCCAGTCCGAAATCGTCACCATCTGGGACGTGACCGGTCTGGATGTCAGCATCTTCAATCACGTTCCCGGCGGCAGCAATGTGCTCTACCTCGACGGTCACGTAGAGTTCCTGCGCTTTGTGCCGCGTTCCGACATTGATCCCACCGGCTTGGGATACGGCACGGAAAACGAGCGCTTCCCAATCAGCACCACGTGGGCGATGACCACCCAGAAGGCGCTCGACGCCGGGCTGTGATGCAACGAGCGGGAAACTGATAGGACCTATAGGACGAATAAGACCTGTAGGCCATGTATCAGTGCCAGCATCCGACTTCTTCTTGAATGGCCTATAGGTCCTCCAGGTCCTATAGGTCCTATTCTTTTTGCACCCCGGTCGGAGCGTCCAGCCCCGCTATCATCTTCGCGCGGCTCATCGGCTTCACCTCCCGCACGATGAATTCGCGCATCTCCCGGCCCTTGTCAGTGTCCTGCGGACAGGACATGAAATCCATCGTACGGCCCAGGCGTTGCGCGGCGCCCGCCGCGATCAGCGGCCACACCGCGCCGATGTCGCCGATGATCGGGATGCTGCCCTCGTGCCGGGCGAAGCCCGACATCTCCATGCGGAACGGCACTTGGAAGAGTTTGGTCTTGGGCAGTCCCTCGGCGATGGCCTGCTGCACCGCGCCGCCCGCCCGCTCGGCCTGATACACCTTTTCCAACGCGGGGTCCAGGTCAATGCGGACCAGCGTCTTCCCTTCCAGCGAATACGTAAAATGCCCCATCCATGCGGACCACAGGCCGTGGCCGGTATAGCGCTCGAAGGGGCCGTCGTGGACTTCCTGGGTCAGCGCCACGGCGGACTCGATGATCACCTCCGCGTCGCCGAGCATCCGCGCCAGCCGCGTCGCCCGCTCGCGCAGGCTGATGCTGTCCCCGATGTTCAGGCCGACCGCCCCGCCGCCCACCAACTGCGGGATGGTAACGAGCACCGGCAGCCCCAACGCCGCGCCCGCGCCGATCATCGTGCGCGGGTCCGCGCCAAGGCCGGCCACCTCCTCAAAAGACCTCCCGTGCCCACGCGCAAGGACCATGATCTCCTGCGACAAGAGTTCGAGCCACAGCCCCATCGGATAGCCGAGATTGCCCGCCGCCTTGATGATCGTCTTGCCTTCCGCCTGCTTCAGCCGGGCGATCAGGTCCATGTCCACCGGCATATGCTGTCGGATTTCATCCAGCGCCGCGTCGTCCATCAGCGTGAGTTCAAATTCGCCGCCGCGCGGCAGAAAATGCTCCGCAACCCCGACGGCGACGCCCGGACAGCGCTTCACCTTGTCCAGCGTGCCGCCCATCTCATGCGCCACCACCGCGGAACTCGTGGATACGCCGTCCACAATGCCCGCGTGCATCATCGCCGCGATCAGCGTCGTCACCCCCTCATGGACATTCGGCCCGCTCCCCGTGACCACCGCCACCCGGCCGCCCGCCTCCTTTGCCGCCACAATCCGGTCCACCGCCGCCGCCACCCGCTCCCGCGCCGTTGCATCCAGCCGCGCCGCAATCGCTTCCAGGTCCTTCTCATCAAGCATCATCATGGTCCGCCCTTTCCCAATACAGCCTGTCCGCAATCACATCTATGCCCGCCCATCCGACCGCCGGTCTCCATATCCTTTGGACTGCGGTGGCTTGCCACCGCTTTTTTGCGTCCAGGTCTGCCTGGACGCCCATGTGACAGACCTTTGTTGTTCGTAGCGTTCACCCCGTGTAGAATCTCCATCGGATACGACGATAGTATGCTGACGGGAACCATGATAGCGGAGGGCCAAGCAAAATGCATATTCGACACGCGACGGGGATACTTGGGAGGGCGGCGATGTTGTCTGTTATCGGAATTTTTGCGCCGTGGGCCGGCCATGCCGAGCCGTTTTATCAGTCCGAACTGATTTTCCCGCTGCAGGAGCAGCACACGCATTCCAGCACCATCGCACAGTGTCCAAACGGCGACTTTATCGCCTGCTGGTTCCAGGGGACGGGCGAGCGGCGCAGCATGGACGTTGAACTTTTCGGGGCGCGCCTGCGCAAGGGCGCGTCGGCTTGGAGCGCGTCGTTCCCGATGGCGGACACGCCGAATTTCCCGGACTGCAATCCGGTGCTTTTTGTGGACCGGCACGGGGAGTTGTGGCTGTTCTGGATCGCGGTGCCCGCGGAGCGCTGGGAGGATTCGCTGTTGCGTTTCCGCAGGTCCCGCGACTACGAGGGGGACGGCCCGCCCAGGTGGCATTGGCAGGACCTGATGCTTTTCGATCCCGGCGACCGCTTCGTCCAGGCGGCGGAGGAGGGCTTGGCGGAAGTGGCGGCGCGATACCCCGACCCGGAACCGCGCATGAAATGGTTCCTGATGCGCGACATGCCGCGCATCCTGAAAGACGCGAAGAACCTCAGCGTGCGCCAGCGGGGCTGGATGACACGCTGCCGCCCGGAAGTGCTGCCATCCGGCCGCATCCTCCTGCCGCTCTATTCCGACGGTTTCCTTTTCGGCTTGATGGCGATTTCTGATGATGACGGAGCGTCGTGGCGGCCCAGCGCGCCCATCGTCGGCGCGGCGCTCAACCAGCCCAGCCTCGCCCGCAAAAAAGACGGCACGCTCGTGGCCTACATGCGCGAGGAGAACGATATTCTCCGGCGGATACTGCGCAGCGAGTCCAAGGACGATGGCGAGACGTGGTCGGTGGCCGTGCCGACGGATTTCCCCAATCCCAACGCCAGCGTGGAGGCGTTGACCCTGCGCGACGGCCGCTGGGTGCTGGCCTACAACGACACCGAGCAAAGCCGCGACAGCCTGGCGCTGGCAATGTCTGACGACGAGGGGGAAACCTGGAAATGGACCCGCCACCTCGAAAAGGAAAAGGGGGGAAGTTTCCACTATCCTTTCATGATTCAGGCGGCGGACGGGCGCATCCACATCACCTACACCCATCAGCCCGCGGGCAATATCGGGAAAAGCATCAAGCACGTGGCGCTGGACCCGGAATGGATATGCGCCGGGGAAGCACCATGACCGGGGCGGCACCCCTGCCTGCAGGATTTGTCCGCCCCGCTTGACATTGCGGAGAGTATTTGGCTATAATGCCAAATAGGAAACAGGAGGCCCCTCATGGATGCACACACCCAGGCGCGGCTGGAAGCGCGCGCGCAAATCATCAAGGCGCTCGCCCATCCCACGCGCATGTTCATCGTCCAGGAACTCGCCCAGAACGAGCGCTGCGTATGCGAACTGCGCGAGATGATCGGCGCGGACATGTCCACGGTGTCGAAGCATCTCTCCGTGCTTAAAAACGCCGGGATTGTCGAGGATGACAAGCGGGGGCTGCAGGTCTTTTACCGCCTGCAATGTCCGTGCATCCTGGGCTTCTTTGAATGCATCGAGAACGTGATGCAGGAGAACGCCGAACGGCGCATGGCGCTGGCGGGTCGCTGAAGCAAGCAAATTTTCATGGGAAAGACGGCGATGCGCTATTTTTTCTTCACTATTTGGCAAATGTCGAAAGCAGCCAAGAAGTCTTTCGTTCCAAAAATTGTGTCGTAACGGAATTCAGGCAACGTCATGAATTGGAAACAGGAATGGAAACCGGCGGTCTTGTTGCTGTTCGGATTTCTGATCGCGCTTCATCTGCCGGTCGGCGCGTCGCGTTTTGACAACGCGGTGCTGGAAGCCCTGCACCTGGTGCGGTGGTACGCCGAGGAGCACGTGTTGCTGTGCCTGGTGCCGGCCTTTTTTATTGCGGGCGCGATCGGCGTGTTCATCAGCCAGGCGTCGGTGATGAAGTATCTGGGCGTGGAGGCGCACAAGGGGGTCGCGTATGGCGTGGCGTCAGTGTCGGGCACGGTGCTGGCCGTGTGCTCATGCACGGTGCTGCCGCTTTTTGGCGGCATCTACCGCATGGGTGCGGGGCTTGGCCCCGCGACGGCGTTCCTGTACTCCGGTCCGGCGATCAACGTGCTGGCGATCATTCTAACGGCGCGTGTCTTGGGGACGGATATCGGCATTGCGCGGGCGGTGGGCGCGGTCGCATTCAGTATTGTAATCGGCCTGTGTATGCACGTCATTTACCGCCGCGAGGAAGCGGAGAAAGCGGCGATGAACAGTTCCGCCGCGCCGCCGGCGCAGACGCGCCCGCTGTGGCAGAATGCCGTCTATTTCGCTTCGATGGTCGGCATTCTCGTCTTTGCGAACTGGGGCGCGCCCGGACAAGCAGAAGGTTTCTGGCAGACGATCTTTGCTTGGAAATGGGTTATCACCGCCGCCTGCGGCGCAGCCTTCGGCGTGACCCTGGTCCGCTGGTTTGCGATGCCGTGGTGGAAAGTCGCGCTGGCGGCCGTTCCTGTGGCGGTTTTGGCACTGCTTCTTCCGGACCGTCCCGTCTGGGCGTTTACGGCGGGCGCGGCGGGATTGGCCGTGATTACCCTGACGACACAGGGCGAGATGGAACAATGGTTCGAGACGAGTTGGGGTTTTGCAAAACAGATTCTGCCCTTGCTTTTCCTGGGCGTATTGGCGGCGGGCGCATTGCTGGGGCGTCCCGGCCACGAG
>CAZLII010000023.1:0-15043 GCA_964559065.1 uncultured Nitrospirales bacterium
CCCCGATGCCGGACAACACTGCCGGCTATGGCGTGGCTTACCTGGTGCTAGGCAGGCAGGGAATCCTCGGGGTAAATGATGTCTTTGATTTGACGACTCTTGACGGAACCAACGGCATTCGTTTTGACGGACCGGACGTTCGCAGTTATTTTGGGGGAATGGTATCAGGTACAGGCGATGTGAATGGCGATTCATATGACGATTTCATCGTTCAAGCGATGTGGGCGGATCCCTTGGGAAGAACCAATGCCGGCGAAACCCACGTTGTGTATGGCGGACCGACGCTGCCTGGGAGCGGAGGCAGCATGTCCATTAATGCGCTTACTGCAACCCAAGGCGTAAGCATCCCGGGAAAATACGCAGGGGACCATTCCGGCCAAAGCGTATCGGGCGTTGGTGATGTGAACGGCGACGGCATCAAGGACTTTATCATCGGCGCACCTCGTGCTGATCCCCAGGGGCGTACAGACGCCGGGGAATCGTACCTGGTTTACGGATCGGCGTCCGGAATAGGGTCGGGCGGCTCGTTCGATTTGTTCTCCCTGAATGGCGTCAATGGGGTGCGTATAGATGGCAGAAACGCGGGGGACTGTTACAATGGCACTTATATCGGCATTTTCTGCGCTGAAGCGGGGGATGTGAATGGCGATGGGTATGGCGACGTGCTGGTTGCAGCGGAGTATGCCGATTCTCAGGGGATGGTTGATTCAGGAGAGGCCTATCTCATCTACGGAAAGGCGGGCGGCATCGGCACCGGCGGTGTTCTGGATCTTCGATCATTGGATGGAACGAACGGCGTACGGATTGAAAGTGAACGCGAAAATGATAAATCCATGCGATATGTCTCCAGTATTGGCGATATCAACGGAGATGGCTTCGCAGATATTGCCCTGGGCAATCCTTTTCATGACTACGGGAGGGTATACATCATATACGGAGCCCCCTCGCTGGGCGCGGGCGGCATATTTCGGGTTGCTGATATTGATGGGATCAATGGGGTGCTTGTCATTGGCGTAGACCCTGGCAGCACCTTGGGTTTAAACCTTTCTGGCGCAGGCGATGTATCGGGCGATGGCTTGGATGACATGGTTATGGGCGCATTGTGGGCGGACCCCCTTGGACGCACCAACGCCGGAGAGGCGTATTTGGTCCTTGGCCGGACGAATCTGCCCAGCGCCACCTATCGCGGTTTTGCAAGAACAGGTTTGGCGCATGAGAGTTGGATTGGCGACATCGGCGACGGCACAATGCCTTGGGGCAGCAGTCGCCTGGCGATTGGTTTTGCGGACGGTTCAGGCCCAGGTTACAACGGGGCGTCGCTCCAAACCGTGACCCTGCACCGGACGCACGCGGTGATCAGCAATTTTGGGAATGGTTCCACGCTGGACATCGCGGATGTGGCTTGGGAAATCACCACGAACCGAACTGCGTGGACAAGCGCAACGCTCACTTTCCACTATGTGAACCATGAAATCCAGGGTCTTTCCGAAGACAACCTCAGTCTTTACCAGGCGCCGTCATTGTCCGGGCCGTGGACGGAAGTCCCGATTCAATTGCTTGATGCCCAGCGCAACAACATCCATGCCGTTGTAAGTTCCCTTGGCTTCTTTGCCATCCGCGATACCGAAATCATTCCTCCTTCGGTCACGGTAAATCAAGGAGTAGCGCAAGAGGACCCCGTGAACATGCTGCCCATCGTTTTTGATGTACATTTCAGCGAATCTGTGCTGGGCTTTTCCGCCGCTGATGTAAGTATGGGGGGAACGGCCACCGGGGTAACCGTTCATGTGGAGGGCGAAAGTGCGGATTACTTCATTGTTGTCACGGACGTAACAGGCGATGGGACCCTGGTCCCAACAATCCCCGCCAATACCTGCACCGATCTTGTGGGGAATCCCAATACTGCCTCAACCAGCACAGACAACAGCGTGACGTTGGACCGGCAATCGCCGACGGTTTCGCTGACTTCTATCGCTCCCAATCCTCTCAATTTTTCGCCTATACCCCTGACAATCACCTTCAGCGAAGAAGTTGTTTTCTTTGAGTCGAGTGACTTGATTTGCACCAATGCCACGATTGCCAATTTCGCGGGTTCGGGCATGAACTACAATGCTGACGTAATCCCGACAAATCCCGGCCCGGTGATTGTTCAAATTGCGGCCAATGCCGCCATTGACTTGGCGGGTAACGGCAATTTGCACTCTGCGCTTTTCCAGCGGACCTATGACAATGTTCCGCCGACGGTGTCCATGAGTTCTGCCGAGCCAGAACCGACAAGTCATTCTCCAATCTATGTCGTAGTAAATTTCAGCGAACCTGTGTTGGGGTTTTCGTTATCTGATATTTTGACCGTCAATGGGATCGCCGGCGAATTAAGCGGCAGCGGTTCCGCTTACACCTTTTTGCTTACTCCTTTGGACGAAGGGGTGGTTTCTGCGGAAATTGTGACTGACGCTGTTGTAGACTTGGCTGGGAATTCTAATGTTTCCGGTGCTTTCCTGGCGCGCACTTATGATAGCGAGCGTCCCACGGTTTCCATGACATCGCCGGCGCCAGACCCCACCGCAAATCCATATATACCGGTTACCGTCCAGTTCAGCAAGGATATTGTCGGATTTGCCGCGGATGACTTGGTCACCAGCAATGCCGTTATCTCCAATTTTATGGGCAACGGCAGAACATTCACATTTGATTTGACCATTGTATCCCAAGGTATTGGCTTGGTCAGTCTGCCCGAAAATGCGGTGGAAGACACCGCAGGAAATGGTAACATGCCTGGCCACCTCAGTCGGCTCTATGAAGACATTCCGCCCGAAGCATTCTTGGATTCCCCAGCGCCCAGCCCAACGAACATGTCGGTGGTGCCCGTCATTGTGACATTCACTGAACCGGTTACAGGATTGCAGCCGGCAGGCTTCGGCGTTTTCAACTGCATAGTGACTAATTTATCCGGCAGTGGTGCTGACTACACGTTTGATCTGTCGCCCATCGGCCAAGGGGAAATGGTTGTCTGGTTGATGGCTGGCGTCTGTTTAGACAGCGCGGGAACGCCGAATCTCATTTCCACGCCGCTCCGGATCTTCTACGATGGCCTGTCGCCAACCGTATCCATGACATCTTCCGTCCCGTACCAGACCAATACGACCAATCCCATCCCCATCACAATCACTTTCAGCGAAGTCGTGACGGATTTTGACGTCTCCGACCTGGTCGTCAGCAATGCGATGGTGACCAACTTCTCCGGCGGAGGCGTGTATTATTCTTGTGCGTTGGTTCCCACGAGTGAAGGGCTGGTCAGCGCCGGCATCCCCGCCAACCAGGTTTATGATGCGGCGGGGAATGGAAATATCCAGTCTTCGATAAGTCGAGTGTGGGATATTACCCGTCCCACGGTATCCTTGTTTTCACCGGCGGCCAATCCCACAAACGGTTCGCCTATTCCAATCTTCGTGACTTTCAGCGAACCGGTAACGGGATTCGCCTTGTCGGACATCGTACTGCATAATGGCACCGCGAGCGCGCTCAACGGCTCAGGAGAAAATTACAATTTCAACGTAATTCCGTCGGGGCAGGGTCAGGTCACTGTTTCTATCGGACAGAATGCCGTGCACGACGGGGCCGGAAATGCCAACACTGGCAGCGCTCCCTTGACGCGCATATATGACAGCGAAGCGCCCGGAGTAACCATGATTTCCACTGCGCCGCAAGCAACCAACGTCGCTCCCATTGAAGTTACGGTGATATTCACCGAATCCGTCTCAGGATTTGATGCCGCCGATATACAATTAGAGAATGGGATTCTGGAAGGATTCACCGGTGAGGGCGCGCAATACGATTTCCTTTTGGCCCCTGTTGGTCAAGGGCTTGTTCGGGCGGAAATCCTTGCCGGCGTTGCGCAGGACGGAGCAGGCAATCTCAATGTTGACGGTGCAATTCTCAGTCGCATCTACGACACAGTGCCTCCAACCATCGTGATGACCTCTACAGCGCCCGATCCAACCCATCTTTCTCCAATATTGTTGACCGTCGCCTTTAGTGAACCCGTGGTAGATTTTTCACTTTCAACTTTGACGCTGCAGAATTGCACAGCAAGTGATTTCTCGGGATCAGACGACTCGTACAGTGTGAATCTGTATCCTTTGGATCAGGGATTGGTCACCGCAGAAATCAGCGCGCTTGTGGTGCATGACGAAGCCGGCAATGCCAATCCGCTCCCTGCCGTCTTCTCGCGTGAATATGACGCCGTCAATCCTTCCGTCCATTTGACTTCGGCAATGCCCGATCCGACAAACACCGTGCCGATTCCCGTGGATATTCTCTTCAGCAAGCCTGTCTTGGATTTCTCGGATGAGGATGTGCAGGTGCAGAACGGCATCTTGGCGGATTTCTCCGGTTCCGGCGCTTCCTATTCATGCGCTGTTTTCCCTGTGGCTGAAGGCGCCGTGATCGTCAGTGTGCCCGCTGATGTGGCGACGGACGGAGTGGGCAATCCCAATGTGGCATCCGCGCCCTTGATCAGAAATTATGACATCACGCCTCCGAACGTGTTATCCATCATCAGAACAGGAAACGTGAATACCAACGCAACCGAAGTAACGTTTCTAGTCAATTTCGATGAAGCAGTGCAGGGATTCGACATCGGCGATGTGGCGGTGGACACGGCGACAATTGCCGGCGCATATGTGAGTGAAATCATTGGCACGGGAAGCACATATTACGTTGTCGTGAATACCGGCAATGGCGACGGTCCACTGAGTATTGACGTGATTGACGATGATTCCGTCTTTGACTTGGCCCAGAATGCTTTGGGCGGCGCCGGGGCCGGCAATGGCAGTATGACCGACGGCGAGGCGTATCTTGTGGACAAGACACCGCCAAGCCTGACGCTTCAATGCGCTGCCGGCGCCGCCACCAACGATCCTTTCATATGGGTTCAATTGATATTCAGCGAGTCGGTCTGGGGGCTTGACGCACAGGATATCCAGGTTGTCAACGGCGCTGTCGGCGCCTTACAGGGCTATGATGCCACTTATAACCTGAAGATTCTCTTTGACTTGGAGGGTCTGACCACCGTCACTGTGCCGGCGATGATCGCGTCGGATCCCGCAGGTAATGGAAATGAGGCCGGATACTTCGAAATCACTTACGACACAACACCGCCGACCATAAGCCTGAGTGCGCCTTCCAGTTCATCCACTTCCGGATCCCCTATTGTTTTTGTGGTGACATACGACGGGGCCGACGAGATAACGCTATGCAAAGAAGACATCCTGCTGCAAACGACAGGAACGGTTGCGTGTGCTGTTGAGGTACTGTATTTGGGGCCGAACGAAAGGCAAATAATCCTTAGTGATTTCGAGGGGAATGGCAACATTAGCCTTTCCATTCAGGCGGGTACGGCTTGGGATGCCGCCGGCAATATGGCTCTATCCGCCGGGCCTGCCTCCATTGTTACCGTGGAATCGGGCTTGCCGCTGGCATCCTTGCCGCTGGCAATCTTGCTTGCAGCGTTGGGGCTATATGTTCTTCGAAAATCACATCGGGAACACGTTGAAATCAGAGAGAGAAAGCGCCGAGGCCAATAATCAACATGATATATCCTGAATGGCGCCCAGATTGCTGCGGAGGCTGGCGACGCTCTGAAGCGCCAGGTCAATGGTGCTGATGGCGGAGACCGCGAGGGCCATGGTCGAAATGGTGACGGTGTCAATGCCGAGGTCGTTGGTCTTGGCGCTCTCCATGGTGATCACGAGGGTCTGGCCGGGATTCGGCCCGGTTTGCAGCGTGACCGTTTGCGCCGAACTGAGCACCCGGATGCCGTTGAATTCCGTATCGAGCGCCACCGAGTCAATCTGATTGAGCAGTTGCGCCACTTCGCCGTTGAGCGCCGCGCGGCACAGAACGATATTTGACCTGTTACGGCAGTTGCGCGCCGTAGATGTGGGTGGCTTCGTGCAGAATGAGGCCGCCCGCGTTCATGGGGAAGGAACCGCCGACCGGGAGGTTGATCCCCAGCGGACTGGGCCAGGAACCGCGCGGACCCTGCGCGCCCGGCCACCTGAGGAATTCCACGTGACCATCCATGAACAAGATGTTGGCGCCGCCCGGCACATGGTTGAAGTGGGAGGCTTCGTCACAGATGACATCCCACATGACCGCGAGCGCGGACTGTCCCATGGCGCCCGCCGCCGGGTTGTTGATGTCCGCAATCAAAAAGCGCTCAACGCCTTCCCGCAGGCGGTAGATGGTGTTTCCGCCGGCGTTGCCTGAACCCGGCACCACCACGGACCAGTCTTTGTGAACAACCGCCGGGTCTTGGAGAACCCGGGCGGCGAACCCGTCTGCGGCGTCAAAGATGTTGTCCCAAAGCGCCTGACATTTTTCCGGCGTATCCACCATGTTATGTGCAATGGCATAACCGAGATACGTGTAGGGATAACTCCCCACCTCGCAGGGTTCGACAATGCCGTTATTGGACCCGGCCCATGCCCGCCAGAAGGGCGAGGGGGTTTCCCCTCGGTCCCAACGGTCTTCCGGCGTGCTGCCGCCGACTGCGCTGGGGCACAGCAGGACGCTCAAGTCGGTCAGGTATTCCGGGTACATGGAATCCAAGTCGAAAATCTGTTCCATCGGCAGGATGTTTCCGGCGCAATCCAGGGTCCTGATGGCGGGAAAGGCCTCACCCCGGCTTTCGTTGGCGTACATCTTGAACATCAGGCCCATCTGTTTCAGATTGTTCTGGCAACTCGCGCGCCGCGCCGCTTCGCGCGCGCGGGACAATGCCGGCAGCAGAATCGCCGCCAGAATGCCGATAATGGCAATCACCACCAGCAGTTCAATCAAAGTAAACCCATTCCGTTTCATGATACTTGTTCTCCATCAATTGATCGCTGCAATAGAAAAGTAATGTGAATAAACAGCCGAGACAAGCCACAATAACTGCTGTGGCGTTTCGGACGGGTATGGGAAAATGACGTCCCGTTCAGACGGGACACTGCCGGCGTCTCCCGGCGATTTGCCCAAGGGCAAACGCGGGACACCGGGCAATCAGGCGGGGATTCGGGGCGGAGCGCGACCGCGCCAGGGGGGAAGCAGCGCCGCCGAAAGAACACGCTCCTCAAAAAAGTCCGAACGGAAAATACGGACGAAGATCAGCAACAACACCAGGGCTGACAAGAGGAGCGCCGGCGTTAAAACCAACTTGCAGAACGGACACAGCGCCCGGCCGGTGGCATCGTCCTTGACATGAAGCCCCGGAATAAATTCATGCGCTTCCCCCACGATGAAGAACAGCGCCAGCAGACACGCCGTCACGCGAATGCCGCCGATAAGAAGCGGATTCCGAGAATTCAACAACATTACCCAGACACCTTTTAGGCCTTCCTCCTGTGTTAATGATAACAAATTCTCAATATGGCGGCAAGTTTTCGGCGACACATACGACACAAGCCTTTTCTGTCGCAGATACAAGAAAATCTCTGCATGGTTTTGTCTTGCTCATGGGCAAAAACTATAATTCCCCAGATGGACAGGGATGTGTCATGGCCAAGCAGAGGAGAACATCGTGATGCAAAAACCTCCGCGAAGCGGTATTGAGTTGCTTCAAGATCCGAGATGGAACAAGGGCACCGCCTTCACGGGAGCGGAACGCGACAAATTGGGGATTCGTGGACTTCTGCCGCCGCGCGTGCTCACCATGGAAGAGCAGACGCTGCGCATCCTGGAGAATATCCGGCGCAAGGCGAATGATCTGGATCGGTATATTTTTCTCATCGGCCTGCAAGACCGGAATGAACGCCTCTTCTACCGCACCATTATTGAGAACATCGAGGAGATGATGCCGCTGATCTACACGCCGACGGTGGGCGAGGCGTGCGCGCAGTTCACGCGCATTTACCGGCGTCCGCGCGGCATGTACATCTCCGCGCGCGACCGGGGCCGCATCGCCGATGTGCTGCGGAACTGGCCGGAACCCGAAGTGGGCGTGGTGGTGGTGACGGATGGCGAGCGGATTCTCGGGCTGGGCGATCTGGGCGCGAACGGCATGGGCATCCCGATCGGCAAATTGTCGCTGTACACCGCCTGCGGCGGCATCAACCCCGCCCTGTGCCTGCCGGTCACGCTGGATGTCGGCACGAACAACGAGTCCCTGCTGGAAGACCCCATCTACATCGGCCTGCGCGAATGGCGGTTGCGCGGGGACGCCTATGACGAACTGGTGGACGAATTTGTCCACGCCGTCCAAGGCGTGTTCCCCCGAGCCATCATCCAGTTCGAAGACTTCGCCAACCACAACGCCTTCCGTTTCCTGGAGAAGTACCGCCATGAGGTCCGCATGTTCAACGACGACATCCAGGGCACCGCTGCGGTCACCGTGGCGGGGCTGTTCTCGGCCATGCGCATCACCGGCGGGGCGCTGAAGGACCAGACCATCGTCTTTTTGGGCGCGGGCGAAGCCGCGGTCGGCATCGCCAACCTCATCGTCGCCGCCATGGAGAAAGACGGCGTGCCGCCCGATAACGCGCGCCGCCGCTGCTGGTTTACGGACTCAAAGGGGCTGGTGGTGCGAAGCCGCGACAACCTCCAGGAACACAAACGCCCTTACGCCCATGATCATGCCTTCATCCATGGGCTGGAAGACATCATCGAAGATTTGCGTCCGACCGCGCTCATCGGCGTTTCGGGACAACCCCAGACCTTCCGCGAGCCGGTCGTCCGCGCCATGGCCCGAATCAATGAACGACCGATCATCTTTGCGCTGTCCAACCCCACCTCGAAAGCGGAATGCACGGCGGGGCAGGCGCTCGGCTGGTCGGAAGGCCGGGCGATTTTCGCGGGCGGCAGCCCGTTCAAGCCCGTCACCCTGGGCGGCAGGACGCACGTCATCGGGCAGGCCAACAACGCCTACATCTTTCCCGGCCTCGGCCTTGGCGTGCTCGCCTCCGGCACGACGCGCATCGTGGACGAGATGTTCTACGCCGCCGCGCGCGCCCTGGCGGACCAGGTGTCCGAGGACGACCTCAAGACCGGCTGCCTCTTCCCGCCCCTGCGCGACATCCGCGCCGCATCCGCCGCCATCGCCCTGCGCGTCGCCGAAGTGGCCTACGAAAAAGGTCTCGCCGAATCCCCCCGCCCCGACGCCCCCGCCCGCCGCATTCAGTCCATGATTTATGAACCTGTGTATCCAAATTACGCCTGAGTATGCAGTATCAGGAATCCTGCAAGTCCTTGGTCAGCCCCTGCATCTCCCGGTTGAACTCTGCTGTGACCTGATGGAAGACCTTGCTGGTGATGCGGGGGATGGTGTCCTGCACGTCGGCATCGAGCGTGCTTTCACAGGTTTCGACGAGCAGCCGGTTGAAGAGTTTTGCGGCATAGCGGGGCATGCGCGTCTTGCTCAGTTCCGCGACAATTTCCGCCCGCGAGATTTCGGGGTCAAAGAGGTCTTGCAGGTCGAAATCCCGCCCATCCTGGCCCGCCTTGCAGACCGTGGCGCGCTCTATCAGCATTTCATAGAGGTGTTCGCCGGACCACTCCAGATGGATCATGTTCGCCTTGTCGGGCCGCGCCAACAGCATCAATTCCGGGTCGCCCTTGCGGATTGGCTCGTAGAGTTGTTCGGGAAGCAGCATCTTGAAGTGAATACCGGTAGTCTGGAGCATTTTGTTGTTCCACATCGGACGGATGAACTCCGACATATGCGTGTAACTGCCCGCAAGCATGGTCGGCTCGTCCACCTTGTCAATGACCACGGCCACGCGCGCATAGCCCGCCTGCTTGCAGACGGCCACGGCCTTGCCCAGCAGGTCGTAACGCGCGGACTCGCTCAGCGGGTCTGTGCCCTTCATCGCCAGCGGCTGGCTCTTGAGATACTGTGAGGGGATCAGGCGGAGCGCCCAGTCCAAATCGGGCAGATCGCGGTCAATCACCTGCACGGCGGCATGCAGCCGCCGGGCCAGCGCGCGGGCAAGGAGTTTCCGGTAAAGCCAATAGCCGCCGAGCGTGCCAATGCACATCAGCGCCGTGCCCAGTTTGTCGCCAAAGCGCGCCACGCCCGAAAACAGCCGGTGACGCAGATGCGTCAGCGTGCGCCGGTATTCATGCGACCTGCTCGGCAGAAACAGCGCCGCCAGGAACAGCGCGTCGTACTTGCTGTGCTCATTCCAGGCGCGGGGCCTGACATCCTTGGCAGACAGCATTCCCTTGAGGTGGCGCGTGGTTTCCGCGCTGCGCAGTAGCAGCACGGTTACGGCGTCCGGCGAGCGGGACAGCATTTCCTCGAAGTGTCGCGCGGTTTCCGCGAGGATGGCGTCAATGTGATGGGTAAGTTTCCAGTGCTCCTTGAGATCCGGGCGCGGCGCGTCTTTCCCGCGCATCTTCGACCACATGCCCCGCGTATGCCGAAGCGTCTCCGCCATGCGCCGCTCCCACGCGGAGAGGTAGGTGTTGAATTCGTCGTAGTTGATGAGCAGCGTTTTGCCGTCGTGTTTCGCCTGCTCGCTTGTGTTGAAGGCCTTCAGCGCGCTGTCCAGCGCCAGCCGCATGGCGGTCTTGCCGCTGCCTTTGAGGCCGAAGACCACCGAGGTCTGGTTCCCTGGCGGCGACCCGTAAAATTTCGGCCACTGCGGATGGCCGAAATGGAAATCCCGCTTCTCCAGCAGCCGCAACAAGACTTCGTCGCCCTGGGCCTCCTCCGCGTTGGCGAAGGGATTCATCGTCAGCCCGTGCTTCTCAAGAAACCGTTCAATTCTCATGGCGCTTCCTCTCTTCCAAGAACAGTGCCGCACAGCATACGACATGAACCCGCCCCGGCACAAGCCCGATTCCGGCCTGGGTATTGGGGGGAAAGCATGTTGTTCATGCTTCAGCATGCCGGGGAGGCACGAAGGCCCAGGGGTGGGTGGAAACCCAGCACGCTAACGCGTGAACAACATACAAGCACGCTAAAGCGTGAACAACATACAAGCACGCCAAAGCGTTGAGAGAGTAATGATCACCGGATTTCCTCTCGGTGAGGATCCGATGGGGGCTGCGTCTTTGGGATGCGCACAATGAATTGGGTATTGGCGCAGGATGAATCCACTTCGATAACCCCGTGGTGCGTTTCGATGATGCCTTCGGAAATGCTCAATCCCAGACCGATCCCGCGCCCTTCTTTTTTCGTGGTGAAGAACGGCGTGAAGACCAAATTGCAGCGGTCGGCGGGAATGCCTGAACCGCTATCCGTAACGGCAAATACAATGGCGTCGGCTTCCTCTATCGCCGTCAGGCTTACCCACTTCTCGGGAAGATTTTCCACAGCGTCGTAGGCGTTGTTGAGCAGATTCAGCAGCACTTGCGACAACTGCGAAGGCCGGCATTGCAGTTCGGTCTCGCAGATTTCGCCGACATTGAGCGCAATGCCTCCCTTTCTGAAGCGGTAATGGCACAATTCCATGGCGTCGCCCACGATGCGCCGCACAGACGCGCTGCGCAGAGGGTCCGTTGCGCCTTCCCGGGAAATGGCCTGCAAGGCGCGCACGATATCGTCTATGCGGTCCACATTGCGCACAATGCTTGCGGCGGCATTGAGGTATTGCCGCTCCGTCGGTTCGCGAAGCGCAAAATACTCGTTCAGTCGCTGGGCGCCCGCGGAAATGACCGCCAGCGGGTTCTTGATTTCGTGCGCGATGCCGCCCGCCATCGCCCCCAGCGTGGCCAGTCGCGCCGCATTCTCCATCTTGAACCGCTGCTCCACGATCAGGGTTTCATTGCGGACCCGCTCGGTGATGTCCTCGGCCAGGCACAGCAGGTGCTTCTGAACACCCGCGTAAAAACGCGCCAGATGATACTGGAACCAGACATTCTTGCCAAATCCCGTCGTCAGATGCACTGCGCCGGACGAAGACTCGCCCGTGGAAAGAACGGCCTCTGCCATCTGCAGTATGCCGAATTCCCGCCAGGCCCCAATCTTGCGAAAATTCTGCCGGAGAAGGTCCGCCTGCGTCGCTCCCACGGACGCCGCCATTGTCGCGTTGGCCACGATGCACTCGCCGGAATCTTTGTAAACCAGAATGCCCACCGGCGATGTCGCAATCAAGGTCTGATTGAAATTCAGCGCATCGGTCAAATGCGCCTCCGCCTGTTGGCGCTCTTCTATCTCCTCCTGCAACTGCCGGTTGGACAAGGTCAATGCCGTTGTGCGCTCCTCCACGCGCTGCTCCAATTCCGCGTTCAACAGGCGTAATTCCTGCTGCGCCTGCTCGCGTTCCTTCACTTCATGCGCCAGCCGCTCATGCTCCCGTTTTGTTTTAAGATTGGATTGGTGAACCTCAAAAAGCGACAGGTAAAACCCCATGAACAGCAACGCAAGCCCCCCGACAAAAAGACCCTCTTCGAAAACGATGCCGGTGGGGTCCAAGTGCGCCAGTATGCGGGCAGGCAGAAGAGAACTATAATCCCTTATAAGACTTACGAATTGTGACAACACAAGAAACAATGCGCCAATGGAAACGGTGCGCAGAATCCACGGCGCGATACGCAGCCGTCGTATCACATAAATGGATACGCCCCCCCACGCGCAAATGGCCAGAAGGGTCAGTGTGCCGGTTATCGCATAGGGAGCCGCAAACTGCTGGTACAGGAAGCGCCCCAGGAGTTCGAGTCCGGCGGCAAAGACCACGCCGATTCCCAGGATACCGGCCAAGTGGCCCGCGCGAACAGGATAGTCCTCCTGTCGGCGTGTTCCGGCATCCCTTTCCTCCGGGATCACAGCAGGGTCATGGGATAAATTCGTCGCCATTTTGCCCCCATAAACCCGCGTCACGGGCAACCATGCAGAGATACAAATGCGCTTGCGCCAAATGCCTTTCAGAGAGGTTCATACCTGCTTCCCTGGAGTAAACCAGACCGGTGTGCGCGCCTGCCGCGTCTCACAACCTATTCCCAGCGTAACGCGCCTCACCGGATACGGCTGGCAAATCAATCCTTCCGTGTTCATTCTAGCGCGTCCGATGTTTGAGGTCAAGCGGTGGCAAGCCACCGCAGCCCAAAGAAACACCGTCTTTTCATCCGCTTCCGTCGGCTAAAATGTTACGCATATTTTAAGTGACGGGTTTTGGCGACATGTGCTAGGATCAAGCAGGAGACAAAAAAACCGCAGCACAAGGAGACCCCAAGATCATGACGATGATTCGAATCACCGGCGTGCAAATGCTCGTGTCCCCCTCCAAAAGCGACAACCTGCCGAAGATACTGCAATACATCCAGGAAAGCGATTGCGATTTCATCGTGTTTCCGGAGATGAGCCTCACAGGTTACAACAACGATTTCAGTGATGCGCGGACCCAGGAGGCGTGGCGGCAGATCGCGACCGCGTGCCGCCAGTATTACGTCACCGCGATCATCGGCACCGGCGCGCGCGCGGACGGCGTCGCGCATATCCAGTCGCGAATCTACACCGGCAAGGGCGAACTGCTTGGCACGCATGAGAAACTGGTGCCGACGGAGGGCGACCGGAAATGGTGCCGGCCGGGCGAGGAATTGCGCGTTTTCTCGCACATGGGCATCACCTTCGGCTGCCTGATCTGCAATGACTTGTGGGTGACGCCCGGTTGCGGCCCCTATCCCGACCCGCGTCTCACCTATCAACTGGGCCAGCGCGGCGCCCAGGTGATCTTTCACAGCGCCAACACAGGCGGCCATTCGGGCAGGGACAAGCGCCATTTCGCCTACCACGACGCCAATCTCCGCCTGCGCGCCCTGGAAAGCAATCTTTATATCGTTACCGTCAATGCGGCGCTGCCGGACAAGCCGATCAACGCGCCGTCGGGGGTGGTTTCGCCCAAAGGCGAATGGCTGGTGCAGTGCCCGCTGATCGGAGAACAGGTGTTTTCCTACGACCTCGAAATCGAATAGCGACGGCCACAAGCCGCCCGGGAGGCAACCATGGTGAGGACAGGTATGGCGGCAGTTGGGGTGCTGCTGATCACGGCAACAGCGCCCGCTTCGGTATGGCATGTGAAAAAGGACCACCCCGCGCACGGTTCCGGCGCCAGTTGGGCCGCGCCGCTGGCCACGATTCAGGACGGTATTGACGCGGCATATGGCGCGGGCGGCGGCGAGGTGTGGGTGGCCGGCGGGTATTACAACGAAGAACGACTGCACCCCTCCGGCGCGCTTTCCATGCTGTCCGGCGTGCATGTCTATGGCGGCTCTGACGGCACGGAACTCGCCCGCGACGCGCGGCTCTGGACCTTCAACATCACCACCATCGAAGGGTCCACCGCGCGGGGGGGCCTGCCCGCCTATCACGTCGTCATCGGCGCGAACAACGCCACGCTGGATGGATTCACGGTCAGCGGGGGCAACGCCGCCGGGGCCGATGAGGACGCCTACGGCGGCGGGATGCTAATTCAGGGGGTGTCGCCGACGGTGGCCAACTGCGTGTTCTCCTGGAACACGGCGGACCACGGCGGCGCCATGGCCATCCGGGACGGGGCCGCGCCAACCCTCCATGTGACGGTGTTTTATTAAAATGACGCGCGCATCAACGGCGGGGCTGTTTCCATTCTGGCCGACAGCCATCCGACTTTTTCGGAATGCCAGTTCTGGGAAAACGTCAGCGGCCAGTTCGGCGGCGGGGCGCTGGTGGGCGGCATGTCCGAACCGGTTTTTAGACGGAGCCGCTTTCACAGCAACCGCGCAGGGATGCTGGGCGGCGCACTCTGCAATTACAACAACGGACGTGCGCGGCTGACGAACTGCATTCTCTATTACAACACCACCCACGAAGGCAGTTGGGGCGGCGGCGCCATCGGCAGTTATAATTCCATCTTCTGGCTCATGAACTGCACCATTTATGGCAACAGTTCGGCCAATCTGGGCGGCGGCATCGGCAACTGGGGCGCTTCCGCCTATGTCGTCAACACCATCGTATGGGGCAATGCGCCGGAAGGCTTCTACAACGACATGACCAGCGCGTTGGACCTGTCATATTCCTGTGTGCAGGATACTGCCCTCACCGGCCCGGGCGTTCTGTATTCAAATCCCCTGTTTATAAACC
>CAZLII010000024.1:0-15001 GCA_964559065.1 uncultured Nitrospirales bacterium
GTTACGCTGCCCATGCTCACGCCCACAATCCTCTTCAACCTCGTCATGGGCATGATCGGCGCGTTCCAGTATTTCACACAGGTCTATGTGATGACCGGCGGCACGGGGTCGCCGATGGACAGTACGATGTTCTATGCCCTCTACATGTACCGCATGTCTTTCTATTACCTGCGCATGGGCTACGCCTCGGCGATGGCGTGGATGCTGTTCGTCGTGATTCTCGCTGCCACCATCAGCGTACTGATTTCCTCAAAGCGGTGGGTCTATTATCATGGCGACTAACCGGAGCAGACGGATCGCGAGCATGGCGCTGCTGCTGGCGTTGTCCGCGGTGTTTCTGTTGCCCTTCGTGTGGATGCTGTCCACATCGTTCAAGCATGAGTCACGCATTTTCCCGCCGCCCGGCCGCCCGCCGCAGTGGATTCCCACCACCGATGTGCGCGACGCCGAGGGACGCATCATGGCCTGGTACAAAGGCGAAGCGGCGGCGGAATTGGGCGTGGACGAGGCGGGACGCCATGAACTGCTGCTGGCGGATGGCAGGGTGGTCACTGCGCTCGATGAGGAAGTGGAGATCAAACAACGCATCGGACTGCATTGGCAGAACTACGTACGCGCCTTCGAAATGATGAATTTCTTCCAGAACCTCCGCAACACCCTGTTCATCTGCTATATGACCGTGCTGGGCACCGTCATTTCCTCATCACTGGTGGCCTACAGTTTCGCGCGGATTCCCTGGAAGGGCCGGGAAGTGGTCTTTGTGGTGGTACTGGCCACGATGATGATGCCCTACCAGGTGACGCTGATCCCGCTTTTTTCGGTGTACAGTGCGCTTGGTTGGGTGGGGTCATTCAAACCGCTGATCGTGCCGTACTTCTTCGGCGTGCCGTTTTACATCTTCCTGTTGCGCCAGTTTTTCAAGGGCATCCCGGAGGATCTGAGCGCCGCCGCGCGAATTGACGGATGCAGTGAATTCGGCATCTATGCGCGCATCATCCTGCCGCTGGCCAAGCCCGCCATCGCCACCACCGCCCTTTTTCAGTTCCTCTTCCAGTGGGGCGATTTCCTGAATCCACTGATCTATTTGCAGGACAGCCGCCAGTACACGCTTGCCGTCGCCCTGCAACAGTTCCAAAGCCAGCATGAAAGCGCCTGGGGGCCGCTCATGGCGATGTCCACCGTGATCACCCTGCCGATCATCGTGCTGTTTTTCCTCACCCAGCGCACCTTCATCCAAGGCATCACCATGTCGGGCTTGAAAGGATGAGGGAACGGCGCTACTATGTTGTTGAAATCCTTGTTTTCCCAAGGGACCATCATGTCAAATCAACCGCCCCAGGATCGCCACACCGGGAAGTTCTTTCATGCGCGAAATTGATTTCATCGAGTTGTTCTTAAGAGAAAACGCCGCGTACGTTCGCGACAAATTCAATGACAAGTCCACCCTGACCGTAAGCGCAAAAGCCCATGCCGGAGATCTACTGACCGAAGTGGACCTGACCATCCAGAAGCGCTTCGTGGACAAGGTCACAGCGACATTTCCCGGCGATGTCGTGGTGGGGGAGGAGGGCGAATTCGCCCGCTATCCCGACCCCGACGAATCCCGCGTATGGGTTATTGACCCAATTGACGGCACCTATAACTTCGTCCGGGGACTATACCCCGTTTTCGGCATCTCCATCGCGTTCACAGTAAACGGTGAGAACATTGTGGGTGGCGTTCTACTGCCCATGAGCGACGACCTGTTTCTCGCTGAACGCGGCTCCGGCAGTTACCGCAATGGACACCGCTTGCGGGTTTCCGAGGTGAGACAGGCGAACGAAGCCTGCATTCAGGTGGATTTCAGCGATATGGAAGACCGCAAGACCCTTATCAAAAGGGGATTGGAAATGCTGCGGACGGTGGGGCAATTGCGCAGCATCGGGTCGGCGGTCGCCTCCATTTGCCAGGTGGCGATGGGGGAAGCCGAGGGATACCTGCATATGAGCCTCTGCCCGTGGGATTATGCCGCATCGCAACTGATCGTCGAAGAGGCCGGGGGCATGGCCAGCCGCCTGGACGGCTCGCCCCTGCGACTTTTTGACAACCGTTCCGGCGTGCTTATCACCAACGGCGCCATCCACCGTGAAATGCTGAGCCTCATCGCCCCGTAATCCCGCCGAGCGCCAACCCATCCGATCCGTTTGACCAGACCAACTTGTCCGACATGTCCGACTGCCTTACTTACCCGGCGCTTCGGCGCACCGAATAACCCGCTCTTCCGTGATAATCCATTGCACCTGCCGGTCATGCGGTTGCGACTGGAAATCATCGGTGATCTGAAATTCATAGGCCAGACCAACCGCACTTCCGGAGAATCCGGCCAGGAAACGATCAAAATATCCCCCGCCATACCCTATCCGGTATCCATCGGTACTGAACGCGATGCCGGGCGCGAGGCACAACGCCGCCGGTGATATTGTCGTGACCGCCGGACAATGCTCCGGCGGCTCGAAAATGTCAAAACGCCCGGGCATTAACGTCTCCAAATCTTCGAGTCGGCGCCATTCCATGATTCCAGATGAAAACGCCTTGGGAACCAGCACAACCCTGCCGGCCGCCAACAGTTCTCGGATAAGCGCGCATGTATCCACCTCGTTGTCCTTGGACGACACATACGTCAATATCTGCGGCGCATCCTGGAAAACCTCCAAGGTTTTCAGCCGTCCCAGGATGGCCGCGCTCAAACTGTCCGCGTCTCCTGGCAACATGGCCCGCCGTTTTTCGAGCAGTTGCCGGCGCAGTTCCTCTTTGTTCATCCGCGTATTCCTCATATACACCATGCTGCGGTCGCATGTGCAATCGCCCCTACAGGATGCAGAAAGTTCCCAGGTACGGCAAGATTTTCTTTTTTTGTTCTGACACAGAAGGGCCGCGCATGCGGAAACACAGCATTTTCAGGGGGATAAGCCTTGGCACAGACCTTGCACCTTGTCTGGCGCAGGCTTGGCTCCCATCCGAGTCTGTCTTCGTGAGTGGTTGGCCCGGCGCATAGGGGCGCTTTCCCATTGGCGCTCCGGAATCCGTCGCGGGAATCTGCGCGGGCCTTCCTTGGGTGAAACGCCCCTTGGGGCGATGCGATAGAACGGAAGGCATGGAGCAATGCGATGATTCAGGGGTTGTACACGGCGGCAGGGGGCATGCTGGCGGTGGAATCCCGGCAATTCAGCATCGCCAACAATATCGCCAACGCGGCGACGACAGGCTACAAGCGGCAGTCACCGGTCCAACTGGGTTTCTATCAGGTCTTCTCGCAATCACTGCGCCGTCCATTCCATTTTGACATCGAAGCCGCCCCTGCCGGCGGGGTGAAGGTGGTGGAGACCTACCCCGACCTGAACGGCGGTGTGCTGCGCACCACTGAAAACCCCCTGCATGTAGCACTGCAGGGGCCGGGCTTTTTCGTGCTGGATACGCCGCGCGGACCGCGCTACACCCGCGCAGGCGATTTCACTGCGGACCAGGCGGGAAACCTCGCTACGCAGAACGGCCATGTGGTGCAAAGCGTGACCGGACATTCGATTTCTGTGCGCGGCGGCACCGTAATTATTGATCGCGAAGGCCGCGTCAGCGTGGATGGCGCGCCGACCGGACAAATCCGCGTGGTCGAGTTCGATGCGCCGCACCGCCTGATGCGCGAAGGCGAAAGCCTCTATGCCGCCTCCGACACGGCGGCCGTTGGCATGGCGGCGGCGGCGAATACCATTGTGGAGCAGAACCAGTTGGAAATGTCCAATGTCAACCTGCCCCGCGAAATGACCATGATGCTGCTGGGCATGCGCGCCTATGAGGCGAACCAGCGGGTGATTCAGGCGTTTGATGCAACGATGGGCCGCCTCATTGAGAGCGTCGGCATGCCGTTGTAATGCTTGGAGGTTAAACAATGATTCGTTCCATGTTCACCGCCGCAACGGGGATGATCGCCCAGCAAATGAACATTGACACCATCGCCCACAACCTGGCGAACGTCAACACCACCGGTTTCAAGAAAAGTCGCGTGAATTTTCAGGACCTTCTGTACGAAACCATCAAACCCGCCGGCAGCGAGACCCAAGCGGGCACGACCATCCCCGAAGGCATCCAGATCGGCCACGGCGTGCGGCCCTCCGCCATCGCAAAGGTATTTTCACCCGGCGCGGCCATCCAGACCGGCAACCCGCTCGACATGATGATCGAGGGCGACGGCTTTTTTCAGGTGGAAATGCCCGACGGCACCATCGCCTACACGCGAGATGGCTCCTTCAAGATCAACCAGGACGGGGTGATCATGACCGCTGACGGCTATCCACTCAGCCCCGGCATCACCATCCCCACGGACGCCGAACTGGTGAGCATCGGCTCGGATGGCACCATTTCCGCGCGGGTGCCCGGCGACAACACGCCGCAGACCCTCGGCACGCTGCAATTGGTGCGTTTCTCCAATTCGGCGGGGCTGGACGCCCGCCTCGGCCGCAACCTCCTGCTGGAAACTCAGGCGTCCGGACCGCCCAACACGGGCGATCCCGGACTGGACGGTATCGGCACGCTCGCCCAGGGTTTCCTCGAAAATTCCAATGTGCAGGTCGTGGAGGAAATCCTCCAGATGATCATCGCCCAACGTGCCTACGAGGCCAATTCCCGGGTGATTCAGACCTCCGACGACATGTTGCAGACAGCGAATAATGTCCGCAGATAAACCTGACCGCATGAGAATCCTGTAAGGCTTTCAAAACCTCACGGGGATGAGAAATGAGCGCCATGTCAGCAACAAGTTCAAGTATTTCCAGACCAACCGCCGGCAACGCACCGCGCCGATATGCGATGACGGTCTTCATCGCGGCCTTGGGATGCTGCTGCGCCCATGCCGCCACGGACACCGTGACGCTGTTGGAGGAGGCGCAGGTGCGCGGGCCGCGAGTCACGCTGGGCGAAGTGGCAGCCATTGAAGGCGTCAATGCGGAGGCGTTGTCGGCGATTGAAGTGATTGCCGCACCAGCACCCGGTGCAGCCAAACCTGTATACGCCTCCCTCGTGGAATCACGGGTGCGTGCGGCGGGTTTTGATCCACGCACCGTCGCCATCCAGGGCGCGAACCGCGTGCTTGCTACGGCCTCTTACACGCCCGTTTCCCGCGAGGCGATAGCCGAATCGCTGCGCCGGCACATCCTCCTGGAAATGCCGTGGGACCCCCGCGATACGGAGGTGGACGTGCCGCCGCCGCTGAATGACTTCATCGCGCCGGAAGGCGAGGTGGATATCGCCTGGCGCGCCAATCCCCAGTACCGCTATGTGGGCGCAGGCGCGTTTACAGGCGAAATTCTCGTGGATGGGCGCGTGCACCGGACGCTGCTGTGCCGCGCCACCGTCGAGCCGTATGTCACCGTTGCGACGGCAATGACCGACATTCCCCGAGGCCGCACCATTTCGCCTGCTGATATCGAACTCCGCAAGGTGGCGCTGAGCGCGGCCCCCCAGGGCGCCGTGACGCACATCGAGGACCTCACCGGCATGGTCGCCACAAAGAGCATCTTCCCCGGGCAAATCCTGACCTCGCGCATGGTGGACATGCCAATGCTCGTGCGTCGCAGACAAACCGTGCCTGTAGAACTGCGCTCCGGCGCGGTGCACGTTCGCGGACAGGCCATCGCGCTGACGGACGCCCGTGTCGGAGACGTGGTGGCTTGTGTCAACCCCAATTCCAAAGAGCAGTTCCACGGCGTTGTCCGGTCGGACGGCGTCGTGGTGGTGCAATAGGGAGGAAGAGCGATGCGATGGAAACTCCTCATTGCGGCAGGCATGATGCTGGCGGGCACCGCCGGGGCGGACTCATTGTTTCAACTGGAATCCACACAGTCCGGCACCCTGATTGCCGAACGCCGCAACCGCTTCGCGCCGGGCGATGTCATCACCGTGCTGGTGAATGAGCGGATTGACGCCTCCACCACTTCCGACACCAACGTCAAGAAGGAATCGGACGTGGAGGCGAAGACCCCTGCCGCCCAAAACAAGTTTTTCGTATCCAATGACGGCCTGAACATCCTTAATCCCGATGAATTGCCGAACTGGAACATCGAAGTCGAGAATGAAACCAAGGCGCGCGGGAGAACCGTGCGCAGAAGCACGCTGAACACTGCGGTCAGTTGCCTTGTCAAACAGGTCTATCCCAACGGCAATATGTTGATTGAAGGCGAGAAAACATTGTCCGTCAACCGCGAGGATTCTTCGATAGCCCTCAGCGGTATTGTACGTTCCAGGGATGTCACCCCGGCCAATACCGTGACCTCTTCGCAAGTGGCCAACATGCAGTTGAAATTACGTGGAAAAGGTCCACTGTGGAACAACCAGCGCCGGGGTTTGTTCACCCGGCTGCTGGACTGGATTTCGCCGTTCTGAGAAGGAGTCAATGCAACGGTGGGATATGACATGAATAAAATCCCGGATGGGGCGCGATATGGCCGCTTGTTCATGTATGTCTGTCTGATCGCCGCGCTGCTGGCGGCGGCGGGCGATGCGCGCGCGGCGCGCCTGGGGGACCTGTGCGATGTCCAGGGTGTGCGCGGCAATATTCTGAAGGGAATCGGGATCGTGGTGGGCCTGGCCGGCACGGGCGATAAAGCCCCGGCGGCGATTACCGCGCAACAGCGCATGCTTGAGCGGCTCGGCATTGACGTCGAGAACCTGAAGGAATTAAAGAGCAACAATTCGGCCATTGTGGCGGTCACCGCCGTCCTGCCGGCATTTGCCAAGGAAGGCACCCGCATTGACGTCAAGGTGGATTCCATGTATGACTGCAAGAGCCTGGAGGGCGGCATGCTGCTGGAGACCCATCTGACGGGGCCGGGCATGGGGGAGACCGTATATGCCGTGGCGCAGGGGCCGGTATCGGTCGGCGGGTTCAATGTCGGCGGCGGCGGCGCGGGGGTGCGGCGCAACCACGTGACAGCGGGCCGCATCCCCATGGGCGCGCATGTCGAGCGCGAAGCGCCGTCGCGCATTACGGACGGCGAGCGCATCACGCTGCTGCTGAAGCGCCCCGATTTCGGCACGGCCAATACCGTTCAGCAGGCGCTGAACGCATTGCATGGCCCGGAAACTGCCGTTGCTCTGGGCGCGGGCACGGTCCGCGTGACGATTCCGGAGGAGGACCGCGCGGACCTTATCGGGTTCATCGCCCGGCTGGAGGCGCTGAACATCGAAACGCGCCCGCCCACGCGGGTCGTGATCAATGAGCGCACCGGCACCATCGTGGTGGGGGGCGAGGTGATGGTCAAACCCTGCCAGGTGGCCCATGGCAACCTGACCATGCGGATCACCGCCACGCCGCAGGTCACCCCGGCCCTGCCCTTCACCGACGCCCAACCCGTCGTAACGCAGATCACGGAACTGACCGTGGAAGAGCAGGAAGCATACCTGATGCCGGTGCAGGGCACATCGGCGGGCGATGTGGCGGCCGCCCTGAACCGCCTGCGCGTAACCCCGCGCGACATGATCTCCATTTTCCAGGCTTTGCGCGAGGCGGGCGCGCTGGAAGCCGACCTGGAGGTGATGTAGTGCTCTACGTCAACCCAATCGCGGGGCAAACGGACTTCCGGGCGGACCCCGCCGATTTGGCGGCGCTTCGGGAACAGCGCGCTTTTCAGGAATTGGAACGAATTTTTCTGTATCAACTGGTCCGGGAAATGCGCAAGAGCACCGAAGAAGGACTTTTCGGAAAGTCCCGCGAACGCGAATTCTTCGAGGACATCTTCAACGATCATCTGGCGGGCGTTCTGGCGGAATCGGGCGCTTTCGGCCTCGCCGCGCAGATGCAAGCGCAGTTGGACGCGGCGCAGGGGAGCACCCTCCCCTCACGGGCATCGCCGACAGCGATGCCGCCTGCTTCTACTTCGCCACGCCGCAGTGCGCAAGCCTACGCAGCGTCGGCGCATGTAACCGCAATACCGCAGGACGCCCGAAAATAGTACGATTGCGGACACGAGTGTAAAGAACAGCGCATGTTTGCCGATATATGAAAACAAGGCGCGGCGCATCGCGCGCCAGCCCCGCAAAGGAGCCGTCATGCTTGATTTCCTTGCCATCAGCGCAGTGGGGAAAGCCCTTCAGAGCGCCAGCAATCTTGTGCGCGAACTGAAGCGTCCCCGCGTCAGCCGACAGGATTTTTCCGCGATCCTGCGCCACGAAATGCAGCAACAGCGCGCCGGGACGAAACACAGCGCGGAGTTGAAGCAGGCATCGGGCATGGCGGAAACATTCATGAAACAACGCGACGCCGACGGCAATGGCCGCATATCGTTGGCGGAAAGCGGCTTGGATGCAAAAGCATTTGAGGCGGCGGACCTCAACGGCGACGGCGAATTGTCGCCGCAGGAACTTCAGGCATATCTCCTGAAACAGATTCAGACCGCCCGCGCCCAGGCAACAAATCATGGATGAACTGTTCACAACATTGTGTGAAATCTTTGACGACGAACTGGAACGCCAGCGCAACGTGCTCGATGTCTGCCTGGCGCAGGGCGCGGCGGCCCGCGCCCGCGACGTGGAACCTTTGGAGGCGAAAACTGCCGCCCTCGCAATATTGATTCAGGAAGCGGTGGAAGCCGAGGCCCATCGGATGGAGATCGTGCAACGCCTCGTGGAGTGCTACCGCCTGCCGGTGGAAGAGCAGACGCTATCGGGACTGATTGCCGTCGCCCCGGAACCCTGGAAATCGCGGATGCGCGACTTTCAGACGGAGATCCGCAAGGTGTTGGAATCTGTCAAGAAAGTCGCGCGTGAAAATGACGCGCTTATCCGACAATCCATTCATCATGTGAATCAGGCGCTGAGCACGCTCGCGGAATGTGTCGAAAAGCCGCAGCAGGGTTACGATGCGCGGGGCGGAAGGCAGGGCGCCGCCACGATGCAACCCGCCATGATTGACCGACAAGGATAACAGGCTTATGGGTGCAATTCGGGTGACACAACGCTTGCTGGTGGACCGCGTGCTGCGCAATTTGAGCCACCAGTCGCGCCGCATTCTGAACCTGCAGGACCAATTGGCCACGGGCCAGAAGGTCAATCGCCCTTCCGACAACCCCCTCGCGGCGCGCCGCGCCGTAAACCTGCGCATGGAAATCGCCCGGAACACGCAATACCTCGCCAACATCTCCACCATGGGGCCGTTCATGCAGGAGTCCGAAACCGCCATAATGACGGTGGAACAACTCCGTCAACGCGCCAACGAATTGACGATTCAGGGGCTGAGCGACACCAACGGCCCGCTGCAACGCGCCCAAATCGCCATCGAAATCAACCAGTTGCTCGAAGACCTGCTTTCTCAGTCGAACTATATTACCGCCAACCGATATGTCTTTGGCGGCACCAATACGAATAATGCGCCCTTCGTTGCTGCGCGCAATGCAGAAGGCGAAATCACCGACGTGGCCTATGCCGGCAACGACGAGTATTTCCAGATCGAAATTTCCGATGGGGTCCTGGTCAATGTCAACGAGACCGGCCGCAGCGTCTTCATGCAGACCGCGCCAGGGACCGAGAACCTCTTCGATACGCTGATCGCGATTCGCGACAACCTGCGCGCCAACGACACCGCTACCCTCTCCGACAACCTGGAATCCCTGCACGCCGCACAGGGCCAACTGATGATGGCGGTGGCCCGACTCGGCGCAACCCAGAACCGCATCGAGCGCGTGGACGCCAACCTCCGCGATGTCAATGTGCAACTGCAGCGCGTCCTGTCCGACAATATTGACGCGGATTTCGCGGAAGTCATCATCAACCTGAACGCCCAGACCAACGCCTACCAGGCCGCGTTGAATGCCGGTGCCCGCGTCATCGTTCCCAGCCTGCTCGAATTCCTGGGATAATCGAGACCCGGTACCTCATTTGCAACATTTATGGCCAAATGACGCCGGTCGGGAGCAATTATTTGGAGTGCGCCGTCTGTTCGGCGCTCTGGCTTGATTTTCCAAGCCCCTCCGCTCTTGTCAGCCAAAGCGCCGAACAGACGGCGCACTCCAAATCAGCGCCCACTTTTTATGGAGACCACATGCAACGTACACGATCAGCGCGTCTGTCTTGAATCCTCGCATGGGTAGCGGTTACACGAAGAGATTACTTCAGTCGGCTAGAATTATATAGATTCTCTAATACCCCAAAATACGTGCCACGCCCGGATTGCGCCATCCAATGCGTATCGGCCATAATTGTTCCATGCAAAGCGCCAGACAGTAGCGCCGAATCAGACGCGGCATGAAAGGAGCAGATGCTTTGAGACGCATAGGGATCGTGCTGATATGCCTGACGCTGGCGGCGTGCCAGCGCAGTCCGAAGGAAGTGACGGACAAGGTGCTGGGCGATTTCGGCTTGCGCGAGCGCCCGGAAGGCTATGTCTCGGGAACCGAGAAGGTCATGTTGGAATTGGAAAAAGTGGGGGCGTCGGAAATCAAACGACTGAATGCGGAACAAAGCAAATCGAACGTGAAGTTCCAGAGCGACGGGCTTCGCGGCATGTATTACAAAGAAATGAAGGCATACGAGAGTTATTATCCGCTGGACGCCACTACGGCCCGACGCGACAGCAGCGGCGAGCGCGGGTTTCACGGGTATGTGGAGTTCTCTTATCGCATCTATCAGAGCGAACGACGCCCCACGCGGACGGAAGCGCTCGCGGAAGCCGCCACCATTCCTACCGACGAAACAGGCAGGGAAGTGTATCGTTATGCGTTTGACGGCGGCGGCGTATGGAATGGCGGCCGGGGTCAGCGCACCCGCCGCTGACCTGCGCCACGCCCCTTTTCCCTCAATCGCGCAGGGGGGGGTGCAATGGATCGCAGCAAAATGGAACCCACCATTGCCCTATTTCCCCCGAATTTCTTCCAACACTTTCATTTTCGCCCGGATGAATGTGGGGTGATCAAGATTGAGCAAGCCCCGTAGTTTATGCGCGAGATGGTCCTCGTGCGCATCCAGCATGCCGTCGGCAAAGATGATGCGCCAGACGTCCTCCATAATCCGGGTTTTCTCTTCCGGCGTATAGGCTTCATTGAGCGCGCGCGTAAACTGCCAGAAGTCCGTGCTGTTATCCCTGACTTGAATCGCCTCTTCCAACAGTGCTTCCGCTTCTCCCTCGGACAACTTCAGTTTCTCCCGAAGCACCTCCAGAATATGCGCGCGTTCCTCCTCGCGGAAATGGCTGTCGGCGCGGGCCGCCTCCAGCAGCACCACGCACAGCGCCACCGCCGCCTGATCCCACGGCGACTGTTCCCGCTGTAACGGGGCTGCGAACAATTCCGCCAGTCTTTTCAGCATGATCGAATATCCTCGTCCCGCGCGCGAAGAAACCGATCCCGGTTACTCCGGCAACGGTGCACGGCTGATTTCCGCCGGATTGTCGCCCGCTTTCAATGCGCGCAAACGAATCTCATGGTGAAAACGTCGGGGCTGGATGAGATATTCGGGCAACGTGCCCGGCCCGCAACTGCCGTTGCCCAGGCCGCTCATCTCGAAATCAAGATGCAGGGTAACCGCGCTATCCGGTGCGAGGGATACGGCATTGACGGCCTCGGTCAGTTGCATCTGGCTGAAGGGTTTCGCGCCTGCATGGAAAAGGGGCCACCCCACCGCCAGCAGTCCCGCGCCCTCCGGATTCGTCAGCGCCGCCCAGCGCACATCCGCCTTGTTGTCATATTCTTGCGGGCGGATGTAGGGAAACGCATCGGGTTCGACAATTTCCTGATAGCAGCCCACCGCCGCGCTTTCCTTGCGATCCGGGTAGTTCTCATGCGGCCCGCGCCCATACCACGCAAAACGATCATGGGTCGCAGGGAGTCTGAGCATCAGGCCGACACGCGGCATATGGGGGAGTTCGCCGCACGGCTCCAACGTTTGCTCCAACAACACGTCGCCTGTGGGAAAAACCGTGTAATTCCATGCGCCGTCGAAGATTTTCGTTCCCACGGCGTTGATCACTTCAAACACCGCGTGAACGACAACACGGTCCGGGGCGCATTGTTCCGCGCGTAGGACTGTCGCGCGCGTGTGCACCGCATCGTATCCGGCTTCCCGCCAGAGGTCGCTCACCTTGGGAATCCGGTCATTGTCCGTGGGCGCGCGCCAGAGATTCAGGGCGACGGGTGCGCACAGCAATTCGCGCCCTCCGCGCCGCCAGGAAGTGATGGCTCCGCTTTGCTTGTCGAACGTAATGCGGAAGCCCTCGCCGGCCGCGACGCAATCGCTTGCGCGGTCTTCAAGACTGATTTCCGCTGTATCAGCACGTTCAGGCGACGGCAACGTGGATGCCTTTAAGGGTAACGCGAACTGCGCCCAGGCCGCTTCGTGGCCCTGCGGCGCCCAGGGCGCGTCGGCGGCGAGCGTGAAATGCAGCGACACCCAGTATTCCATCCCCGCGACAGGCTCCGAAAGGGCATAGGGAACAACAATTTCGGCGCTCGACTGCGGCGCAATGGGCTGCGGCTCAATAGTCCCTGAATGGATGATGTTTCCCGAAGCCACAATCCGCCATTGAATATCCAGGTAATCCAACGAAACAAAGAAATTCCGGTTGGTGATCAGAAAGCGACCGCTTTCCGCGTCTTTCATTTCCACAGCGACCGGTTCCAGCACCTTCTTGTATTCCCACATGGCGGGATGGGGGATACGGTCCGGGGAAACCAGGCCATTGAGACAAAAACTGCCGTCGGTCGGTGTCTCTCCCAGGTCGCCGCCATAGGCGAACCAGGGCCGGTGTGTGGTCTCGATGTCTTCAAAATCCAGGTGAAGCACGGCAGCGTCAGGAACAGCGCGGCCCGCTGAGCGGATAGCCTCCGCATCCAACGCCCGATCAAAGACGGCGGGATGGGCAAGCAAACCACGGCCCACATTCAGCGATGCCGGATTGCGACCGATGAAAACCGCCCAGGGATGGGAACGGATTATGCCTTCCGCAGGCTGCGCTACGGCTTCCACGCCGTCAATGTACAGGCGCATGGACTCACCGTCATAGACCCCGGCGATGTGATGCCAGTCGTCATACCAGTCGTCGGGAAGCGGCGCGCTGAGCAGCATGTTCCGGCCAAGGTCCAATTGAAACGCAAGAGACTTCGCGCCGATTTGGTAAAGCGCGTACTGCGCGTCCCCCTTGCACAGAAAAACGTTTAGTCCGTCATGGCGGTCGGGGCGCACCCACAGCATCACCGTGATCGCATTGCCGGTGATGTTCAACACGGCGTCCGGCGCCACGGCGGCATACCCGCATTGCAGCGCCCGGCCCGGTTTCGCCTCCAGAATATCCCCAAAGACCAGCGCGCGCCGACCGCTTGCCTTGTCCCGCGCAAACTTTGCGGTGCGTTGCCGGATGCCCTGATCGCACCAATCCCAGATGAAACCGCCCTGAATCCGATCGTATTCCGCAACGGCATCCCAATACTCCCGGAGATTCCCCGTGCTGTTGCCCATGGAATGGGCGTATTCACACATGATGATGGGTCGATCGTCTTCTTTCTTCGCCTTCTCGATAAGTTCGGCCAGGCTGGGATACATTGGCGCGATGATGTCCACCACCGGCGCTTCTTCCGCCGGGTGATAATGAATCAGGCGGGTGGGGTCATGGGCGCGAATCCACGCGGCGGCCTTGTCGTGGTTGGGGCCGTAGCCCGACTCATTGCCGAGCGACCAGCCGAACACGCAGGGATGGTTCTTGTCCCGCTCAAGCATCCGCGCAACGCGATCAATGAATGCGGTTTCCCATTGCGGATCCTCGGCGAACATTCCCCAGAACGTGTGCGATTCGATGTCGGCTTCATCGAGCACATACATGCCGTATTCATCACACAATTCCAGGAAACGCGCATCGTTGGGATAGTGCGAGGTGCGCACCGCGTTGATGTTGAACCGCTTCATCGTCACAATGTCGCGGATCATGCCTTCTTCCGTCACCGCCTTGCCGCGATCGGGATCGTGATCGTGCCGGTTGACTCCCTGTATCCGCACCGCCTTCCCGTTGATGAGCAGCCGCCCCCCCTTGCGTTCCACCTTTCGGAAACCGATGCGCGCGCCGACGGATTCCAGCGGATTTCCGCCTTCGTCCAACAGGGTCAACGTGAGGGTGTACAAATGCGGTGACTCCGCAGACCATTTGCGCGGATTCGCCACCGCTGATTCCAGCGTGGTTTCCACTTCTGCGCCGGGCGGAGCCTCTACTGCCTGCTCCTGCGACAGCATCGGTTGATCGGTCTGGTCGAAGAGTTCCATGCGCAAGCGCAGCCCAAGCGACTCATCGGGAGCGCAATTACGCACCTTTGCCGATACGGACAGGACGGCGTTCTGATACACCGCGTCCAAATCCGTCTTCACGAAGAAATCGCGAATATGAATGTTCGGCGTGCTGAACAGAAACACTTCCCGGTGAATGCCGGACAGCCGCCACATGTCCTGGTCTTCCAGGTAACTCCCATCGCACCACCTAAAGACCTTGCAGGCGATGACGTTTTCCCTCTCCTTAAGATACGGGGTGATGTTGAATTCCGCAGGCGTCATGCTTTCCTGGCTGTAACCGACCAAGCGGCTGTTGACCCACAGATAGAAAGCGGATTGCACCCCTGCAAAATGAACAAATACCTGCCGATTCCGCCAGGTCTCCGGAACTTGGAAGGTCCTGCGATAACAACCCGCCGGATTGAAGTCCGGGTTGGTGTTGGGCGGATTCGCCGGGGCGCAGCAGTTCCGGAAATTGACGTAGATAGGCATGTCATAACCCTGGAATTGCCAATTCCCCGGCACTTCAATCTCCGGCCAACCGGAAACATCGTAAGCCGCTCTGAAAAATTCATCGGGCGCCAACGCGGGCGTACGCGACCAATGAAAACGCCAGGGACCGTTCAGCGACATGCGCCACGGGGATTCGGATGGAACGCCGCTCCGCGCAGTGTCCGCATCAGAATAGGGCATGAGCGTGGCGTGCCCCGGTTCTTTGTTGATCTGGACGACT